>NZ_DATBUP010000191.1:0-13559 GCF_036515995.1 Pedomonas sp.
TCTTCGGGTGATCGAGAAAGACTCTATGGACAAGACGCGCGCACTGGAAGCCGCACTGGCACAGATCGACCGGGCATTCGGCAAGGGTTCGGTGATGAAGCTGGGCCAGCGCAGCTCGGGGGTTGAGATCGAGACGATCTCCACCGGCTCGCTCGGGCTGGATATGGCGCTGGGAATCGGCGGCCTGCCCCGGGGGCGCATCATTGAAATCTACGGCCCGGAATCCTCGGGTAAGACGACCCTTGCGCTGCATGCCATTGCAGAGGCGCAGAAGGCGGGCGGCACCGCGGCGTTCATCGACGCCGAGCACGCGCTCGACCCGATCTATGCCCGCAAGCTCCACGTGAACATCGACGAGCTCCTGATCTCGCAGCCGGACACCGGTGAGCAGGCTCTGGAAATCGCCGACACGCTGGTGCGCTCGGGCGCTATCGACATCCTCGTCGTTGACTCGGTGGCGGCCCTGACGCCGCGTGCCGAACTCGAGGGCGAGATGGGTGACAGCCACGTCGGCCTGCAGGCCCGCCTGATGAGCCAGGCGCTGCGCAAGCTGACCGGCTCGATCTCCAAGTCGAAGTGCACGGTGATCTTCATCAACCAGGTTCGCATGAAGATCGGCGTGATGTACGGCAGCCCGGAGACCACCACCGGCGGTAACGCGCTCAAGTTCTATGCCTCTGTTCGACTGGACATCCGTCGCGTCGGCCAGATCAAGGAACGCGACGAAATCGTCGGCAACCAGACCAAGGTGAAGGTGGTCAAGAACAAGCTGGCGCCGCCGTTCAAGCAGGTGGAATTCGACATCATGTACGGCGAGGGCGTGTCCAAGATGGGCGAAATCCTCGACCTCGGCGTGAAGGCCGGCGTGGTGGAGAAGTCCGGCGCATGGTTCTCTTACGACAGCACCCGCATCGGGCAGGGTCGTGAGAACGCCAAGCGGTTCCTGCTGGAGAACCCGGATATGGCCAATGCGATCGAGGGAGCCATCCGGCGCAACGCCGGTCTGGTTGCCGAGGCGCTGATGACGTCTCCGAGCGAGGAAGACGATATCTAAGCCATGAAGGCGGATGGCCGGGTTCAGGGAGACTAACCGGTACCCGGCTGGCAGTCCTCGCTGCCAGACCCTACTGGACAAGTAAGCAAGAGTGGCCGGGCGTTTCCGTGGTTTTCACAGAAACGCCCGGCCTTTTTGTGTTCAGAAGGGGGCGATGGGACTGGCAAGGCAGGCGGGGATAGATACGGGCGGGAACAGAGACTGGCTGGGGCAGGGCAGGAGCGGGGCTGGGCCGGGCGCTTGGGCCAAAACCCGGCCCGGCAGGACACAGGAGCGGCGAAATGGGCAGCTTGACGAGGATGTTGGTGCGTATCCCTCTTTTCACCAGCGCTGGTTGCGCTTAAGTCAGGTCCGAATGAAAAGGTCCGGGCGGGGCGAACGGTTTTCAGGGCAGGAAGGACTGCCTGAACCGGAGGTCGCGCAACGGGCCGCACTGTGGGATAAGGAATTCGGCCATGTCCGCGCGAGCGGGCAGCAATGGCCGCAAGATTAGAAAAGAGGCTTAGGCGTGGCCAGTTCCAACGATATCCGCTCTTCCTTCCTCGACTTCTTCCGTCGCGAAGGCCACGAGGTGGTGGCGAGCAGCCCGCTCGTGCCGCGGAACGACCCGACGTTGATGTTCACCAACGCGGGCATGGTGCAGTTCAAGAACGTGTTCACCGGGCTGGAGACGCGCCCCTACAAGACCGCGGCCACCTCGCAGAAGTGCGTACGCGCGGGCGGCAAGCACAACGACCTGGACAACGTCGGCTACACGGCCCGTCACCACACCTTCTTCGAGATGCTGGGCAACTTCTCGTTCGGCGACTACTTCAAGGAGCGCGCCATCGACAGCGCATGGCGCCTGATCACCAAGGAGTGGGGCGTCAGCAAGGATCGGCTGCTGGTCACCGTGTACCACACGGACGACGAGGCGTTCGACCTGTGGAAGAAGATCGCCGGCTTCCCGGATGAGCGCATCATCCGCATCCCGACCAAGGACAACTTCTGGTCCATGGGCGACACCGGCCCGTGCGGCCCGTGCTCGGAGATCTTCTACGACCACGGCGAGCACATCTACGGCGGCGTGCCGGGCTCGGCCGAGGAAGACGGCGACCGCTGGACCGAGATCTGGAACCTGGTGTTCATGCAGTACGAGCAGGTGGACGCCGAGACGCGCCTTACCCTGCCGCACCCGTCCATCGACACCGGCATGGGCCTGGAGCGTGTTGCCGCCGTGCTGCAGGGCAAGCACGACAACTACGATACCGACACGCTGCGCGCGCTGATCCTGGCCTCGGCTGACGCCACGTCCACCAACCCGGACGGCGAAGGCAGCAAGGTCTCCCACCGCGTGATCGCCGACCACCTGCGCGCCGTCAGCTTCCTGATCGCCGACGGCGTGCTGCCGTCCAACGACGGCCGTGGCTACGTGCTGCGCCGCATCATGCGCCGCGCCATGCGTCATGCTCACCTGCTGGGCGCGAAAGAGCCCCTGATGCACCGGCTGGTTCCGGCGCTCATCAACCAGATGGGCGCGGCCTATCCGGAGCTGGTGCGGGCCGATGCGCTCATCCGCGAGACGCTGAAGCTGGAGGAAACCCGCTTCCGCCAGACGCTGGACAAGGGCCTGAAGCTGCTGGACGAGGAAGTCACCCGTCTGACGCCGGGCTCTGCCCTGCCGGGCGAAGTGGCGTTCAAGCTCTACGACACCTTCGGCTTCCCCTATGACCTGACCGAGGACGCGCTGCGCTCTCAAGGGTTGACCGTGGACAAGGGCGGCTTTGACGAAGCCATGGCCCGCCAGAAGGCGGCGGCCCGCGCGGCCTGGTCCGGCTCGGGCGAGAAGGCGGCCGAGACCCTGTGGTTCGATCTGGCGCAGGAATCGGGCGCAACCGAGTTCGTCGGCTACAACGCCGAGACCGCTCAGGGTCAGGTGGTTGCCATCGTGAAGGACGGTCAGCGCGTGGACAGCGCGTCGGCGGGCGATCAGGTGCGCATCGTCACCAACCAGACGCCGTTCTACGGCGAGTCGGGCGGCCAGATGGGCGATGCCGGCGTGCTGCGCAATGGCAACGGCCTCGAGATTTCCATCAGCGACACGCAGAAGCCGCTGGGCCTCATCCACGTTCACGTGGGTGAGGTGAAGGCCGGCACGGTGCGCGTGGGCGATGAACTGGAGATGATCGTGGATGGCGAGCGTCGCTCGGCCCTGCGCGCCAACCACTCGGCCACCCACCTGCTGCACGAGGCGCTGCGCCGCAAGCTCGGTGCCCACGTGACCCAGAAGGGCTCGCTGGTGGCAGCGGACCGCCTGCGCTTCGACATCTCGCACAACAAGTCGCTGAGCGAGGACGATATCGCGGCTGTGGAAGCGGACGTGAACGCCCGCATCCGTGAGAACCACGATGTCGTCACCCGCCTGATGACGCCGGACGAGGCGATTGCCGCCGGCGCGATGGCGCTGTTCGGCGAGAAGTACGGTGATGAAGTGCGCGTGGTCAGCATGGGCGACGAACCGGAGAACGAGCGCGGCCACTTCTCGGTCGAGCTGTGCGGCGGCACCCACGTCAACCGCACCGGCGACATCGGCGTGTTCGCCATCGTCGGCGAAGGCGCGGTATCGGCCGGCGTGCGCCGCATCGAGGCGCTGACCGGCGAGGCGGCCCGCCGCTACTTCGAGGAACAGGAAGCCCGCGTGAAGGCAGTGGCCTCCGTGCTGAAGACCAGCCCGGCGGATATCGTCGAGCGCGTCACGGCTCTGCTCGAAGAGCGCCGCAAGCTGGAGCGCGAGCTGGGCGAGGCCAAGAAGGCGCTGGCGCTGTCCGGCGGCTCGGCCAATGCCGGTTCGGGCCCGTCTTCCGAGCAGGTGAACGGCATCAACTTCCTTGGTCAGGTGACCGACGCCATCCCGGCCCGTGACCTGCGCGGTCTGGTGGACGGCGCGAAGTCCAAGATCGGCTCGGGCGTGGCGGTCATGATCACCACCGACGGCGGCAAGGCTTCCGTTGCGGTGGGCGTGACCGATGACCTGAAGGACCGCATCTCGGCTGTCGATCTGGTCAAGGCCGCTGTTGCAGCCGTTGGCGGTCAGGGCGGCGGCGGACGTCCGGACATGGCGCAGGGCGGCGGCCCGAACGTGGACGCCGCAGCCGAGGCGCTGGCCGCAGTAAAGGCGGTGATTTCCACCGCCGCCTGAGGCTGATTGCCTTGAGTAAATGAAAAAGGCCGTGCTGACAGCGTTCAGCGCGGCCTTTTTCTTTTCTTTGAGCTTTTTCGCAGGAGGGTCTTAACCCTCCTGTACTCCCATTCGTAATTGGGAGGTGCCATCTGGATACAGGACGCTTTCAAGCAGGGCGTTAAACACTGCAGCAAACAAAAGTGCGAACAGAGAAGAAACCCCAGATCCCTGCAGAGAAACAACGAAGCGCCCCTGTGCAACGGTCTGCACACAGCCCCTCGCGTGGTGCGCATGAAACTGTAATATTGTCGCAATAACCGGAGGCGCGAGCGAGCATGGCCGTGTTCAGCCTGCGGGGTTGCGAGTTCTGTAACAGGGATCAGGGGCATGAGCATGCGGGGCTTTAGGCATTTTCTTCTGGCCGCCAGCAGCGCAGTTGCGCTGGCGGCGCCGGCGCTGGCAGCGGGCCAGAGTGCGCCTGCACCGGCCACATCGGCTAGGCAAGAAGCAGCAGGCGCGGTAACCAGATCTGCGGTTCAGCCCCGTCCGAAGCTGGTTATTGCTATTTCGGTTGACCAGTTCAGCGGCAATCTGTTCGAGGCCTGGCGCGGCCGGTTCACGGGTGGGCTCAAGCGGCTGGGCAATCAGGGCATCACCTACGCCAACGGCTATCAGACCCACGGCGCGACCGAGACGTGCCCGGGCCATTCCACCCTGCTGACAGGCCGCCACCCGAGCAACACCGGGATCATCGCCAACGGCTGGTATGATATCGCATCCGGCCGTGACGTGTATTGTATGGAAGACACCGCCATGCGCCCGGCCCATGACGTGCAGGCGGATGCGAGCGAGGGGCGCAGCGCGCGCAATCTCCGGGTCTCGACCGTAGGCGACTGGCTGAAGGCGCAATCGCCCAAAAGCCGCGTGGTGGCCGTTTCCGGCAAGGATCGCGGGGCGCTCAACATGGGCGGCCACAAGGCCGATGCCTCGTTCTGGTTCGCGTCCGGCTACGGCTTCACCACCTCCGTGCCTGCAGGGCAGTCGGGGGATGCCGCCCTCAAGCCGCTGGCGGATTTCAACAGGTCGCTTCAGGCCAGTTGGCAGGCCAGCCCGCCGATGTGGACCTACGCCGATGAGCAATGCAGCGCGCTGGAGGATTACTGGCAATTCGGCGAGAAGACCTGGCGCTCGCAGGTGCCGCCGGTTTCATGGCAGACCGGCAGCCGCGAGGACGTGCTGAAGAGCCAGTATGCGGTCTCGCCGCTGCTGGATGCGGCAACGCTGGATGCCGCCCGGGTTCTGATCGAGCATTACAAACTGGGGCAGGGCGAGGCGACCGACCTGCTGGCGGTCAGCCTTTCGGCAACGGATCTGGTGGGTCACCGCTACGGCACCGCCGGGCCGGAGATGTGCGACCAGATGGTGCGGCTCGACCGGGAGCTGGGCGCGTTCCTCGATGATCTGGAAAAGCTGGGCGTGCCGGTGATGGTGGTGGTGTCTGCCGATCATGGCGGCATCGACTTCCCCGAGCGTCTGGCAAAGCAGGGTTATCCCACTGCCGGGCGGCTGGCGCCGCGCCCGTGGCTGGAAGAGGTGAACGCCCGGTTGCGCCAGCAACTGCGGCTGGACTGGAATCCCCTGACCACCACGGACGACGGCACGGACATCAACCAGATCTACGTCGTTGACCGTGCTGGCAAGCGCCCGGCGGCGGCCGTGCGCGAGCGGGGGCTGAAGGCGGCTGTGCCGCTGATCAATGGGCGCACGGATGTGGCGGCGGCCTACAGTCTTGAGACGCTGCTGGAGACGAAGGTCGACCGTGCCAAACCGGTGGATGAACTGACCCTGCAGGAGCGGTTCGCGCTGAGCACGGACAAGGAGCGCTCAGGCGACATCACGGTCGCGTTCGGGCCGTATCAGCAATACAAGGTGCCGCGGCCGGACCGCACGCTGACCGGCCACGGCACGGTGTGGAACTACGATCGCCGGGTGCCGATCCTGTTCTGGTGGCCGGGGATCACCCCGCAGGAGCGCCCGCTGCCGGTGCCGACCGTGGACATCGCCCCGACGCTGGCGCATGTGCTCGGCATCCAACCGGACCCGACTCTGGACGGCCAGTGCCGAGACCTTGCCGACTTCGGCAACGGAGCGTGTCCTGCGCCGAAGTGGTGAACTGGCGCTTGTGTTTGCAGGCGAGGGCGGGCTGGACAGAGGCGGCGGATTAAAGCACTCTCAAGTCCATGATCTGCATGCAATACTTTGTCGTTGCTCTCGCAGCCCCGGCGATGCTCATCGCACTGTCACGGGCGGCGAACCGCCGGTTCTCGGGCCACGATCGCCTGCCGATGCAATGGAGCCTCGGTGGGGAGGTGGTCTGGACGGCGTCACGCCGCGTTGCGCTGGCGTTCACGCCTGCGCTGGCGGCAGTGCTGCTGATCGGAACCGCGACGCTGCTCTGCCTGGGAAAGGTCGAGACGCAGCCCGATGGCCTGTGGGCGCTCCTCATCATGGCGCTGGCTTTTGTCGGGACGCATCTGCTGCACTTCTGGCTGCTCGGTAGATCGTTGAGCAAGAAGAGCTAAAGCCGGTCGAACACCGAGCCCATGCGGGGGCTGAACAGGCGGTCGTAGGCCTTGAGCAGGAAGCCGTCGGTCATGCTGGCGACATAATCGCAGATGGTGCGCATGCCTCCGCTGCTGTCCTCATAGCGGGCAAAGACATCCGTCGGCAGCAGGCGTTTGGGGTCGCTGGCCAGCGCCTCGAACACCGAGATCACCATCTGCTGGCCCTTGAACTCCAGCTGCTGAACCTGCGGGCTGGTGATGACCAGCCCCATGACGAGATCGCGCAGGCAATCGAGAAAACTGCGGGCGGACGGCTCCAGGCCGGCCCGGTAGCGCAGCAGCGGCTCGGCGAAGGTGTCTTCCGTCTCGAGCCGGGCATGGCGCACGAAGTGGTGGACGAGATCGCCGATGAGGCGCTTGCGGCTGGTCTCGGCACCGAACAGGGCCTTGAGCAGGAAGCTCCACGTCTCGCTGTCTGTGCTGCCCGTATTTGCATAGCGGCCGCTCTCGCGCAGCTCGCTGAGGAATAGGCCGCAAAGGTCCGCGGGCGTGGTCTCGCGCGGCAGGGCCGCTTCGAACTGCTCCCGGCTGATGAGCGAGAGGGCGATGGCATCTTCCAGATCATGGACGCCGTAAGCGATGTCGTCCGCCAGGTCCATGATGGAGCAATCGAGCGACTTGTGCAGCGGCTTGCCGTGCTTGCCGGGTCGCGGCGCGAACTGCTGGAACGCGGCGCGATCTTGGCTTGAGAGCGGGTGCAGCACCCAATCGACGGCGTCCTGTTCGCTGTCGAGGTAGCACTTGGGCGGCTCGCTCGCCTTCCGGTCGATGACGCGGATGAGGGTTGCGGAATCCGCCAGCTTCGGCCGGACCTGCGGGTTGGAGACCGTGCTGTACGGCACCGGATACTTCATGACCCCCAGAAGCGTGCGCCGGGTGAGGTTGGCGCCGTGGCCTTCGGAAAAGCTCTCCAGACGGGTGAGGATGCGCAGCGTCTGGCCGTTGCCTTCATAGCCGCCATGGTCGCGCATGCAATAGTTCAGCGCAACCTCGCCACCGTGGCCGAACGGCGGATGGCCGAGGTCATGCGTGAAGCCGACGGTCTGGATGAGGCTGGCCTCGGGCAGGTGCGCGTGGGCGGGATGTTCGGGCCAGAACTTGCGGAAGTGTTCTACCAGTCCGCCCGCGATCTGCGCCACTTCCAGCGAGTGAGTGAGGCGGGTGCGGTAGAAGTCGCTGTCCCCGAGGTTGAGGATCTGCGTCTTGCCCTGAAGCCGCCGGAAGGAAGCAGAGTGAACGACGCGCGCATAGTCGATGTCGAAGGGAGAGCGGGCGTCCTGCGACTTGGCCCGGGGAGTGTCACGCCGTTCTGTCCACATGAGTGTCTGCTTGATCCTTGCATGAAGTGCCGCGGTTATAGAGCAGCCGGGGCGTCAAGCACAGACCAAGCCGAGGCGGAAATCCTCACCGGCTGGCGACCCGCGGGGCGTAGTCCAGCTTGCTGGCTTCAGCCAGCACCTTTGCCTCGAACTCGGCGCGCGGCACCGGGCGGCCATAGTGATAGCCCTGCAGACAGGGGGCTCCCATGCTGGCGATGCGCCGGGCGATGATTTCATTCTCGACGCCCTCAACCACCACATGCAGGCCGAGGCGGTTGGCAAGGTCAAGAATGGCCCAGACCACCTTCTCGCCATCCGACCCCACTTGGAGATTGGAGACGAAGCTCTTGTCGATCTTGATTTCCTTGATCGGCAGGTTGCCGAGATAGCTGAGGGAGGAGTAGCCGGTGCCGAAGTCGTCGATGGACAGGCGCACGCCAAGTCCGGCCAGCGCTTCCATGACGCCCAGATTGCTCTGGGTCCGCTCCATCGCCGCGGTTTCGGTGATCTCCACGATCAGCCGCTCGGGCCGGTAGCCGTGACGGGCGATCTGACCGGACACGGAATCGGCAAAGCCGCGATCGCGAAACTGGTAGGACGAGGCGTTGATGGACAGGTCGAGCTCTCCCAGCGGCCCGCCGCGGCGGGCCCAGTCGCCCAGAGTGCGGCTGGCCTGGCGGACCACCCAGTTGCCCAGCTGGTTGATGAGGCCGAACTTCTCGGCAAGACCGATGAATTCGATGGGAGGCAGCACGCCGCGCTCCGGGTGGTTCCAGCGCAGCAGTGCCTCGGCTCCGCAGATGCGGTTGGTCACGGCATTGATCTTTGGCTGGTAGTACAGCTCCAGCTCGTTCTCGGCGATGGCGCGACGCAGTTGCAGGCTGGTCTGCAGGTCCGTGTTGACCTTCTGGCCCAGCTCGGGGGTGAAGTAGCGGTAGCCGGCGCGGCCCGTGCCCTTCACGTCGAACATGGCGATGTCCGCGCGGCTGATCAGGTCCTCCGGCATCTCGCCGTCATCCGGGTAAACCGCCAGACCGATGCTGCAGGACAGAACGAGGGAGTGGCCCTCGACTTCATAGGGCTGCTCGATGGCGCGGCAGATGCGCCGTGCGATCTCGTCGCCCACCGTGCGGTCAGCCGTGGTTTCGGCAATGATGATGAACTCGTCGCCGCCGAAGCGGGCAACCACATCGGCCGGACGGACTGACTGGCGAAGCCGTGCTGCGACCTGCACCAGCAGGACATCGCCGATCTTGTGGCCGAACTCGTCGTTGACGGCCTTGAAGCCGTCCAGATCCACGAACATGACGATATAGCGGTACTGCTGCGCCGTGCCCGCGGCGGGCAGTTCGCGCAGGTGCCATTCCAGCGCCGTACGGCTGGCAAGACCGGTCAGCGAATCCGTCATGGCAAGGCGCTCCAGTTCCGCGTTGGCAGCCTCGAGGGACTTGTTGAGCTTGACGGTGGCAGTTTCGTAGCGGCCGTCGAGGAACGCAACGAGCATGGTGCTGCAGAGCAGGACGCTGGACCCCACGGACAGTATGCGGCCAAGCTCGGCGGCATTAAGTGCGCCCGCCGCGCCGCAGACGGCACCGGCCGGGAACTGCGCGGCCATCATGCCCGTGTAGTGCATGCCGACAATGGCGAAGCCCATGACGGCGGCCGCGCCGAGCATGGACAGGAGAGGATGCTTGCAGTCCTGCCGGCTGAAGACGAAGCAGGTCCACAGCGCCGCGATGGAGGCGGCAACGGCAATGAGGAGGGAGGCCGCGAACAGCAGCGGATCGTAGGTGATGGCGGGCTGCATCTTCATTGCAGCCATGCCGGTGTAATGCATGGCCGCGATGCCTGAGCCCATCAGTACACCCCCCAAGAGCAGGCGGCGGGTGGAAAGCTGGGGCCGTGAGACCTCCTTCAGCGCAAACAGGCTGACGAGCACGGCAATGAGCAGGGAGAAAAGGGTGAGCGTGGCGTCATATCCGATCGGGATGGGCAGATCGAACGCCAGCATGCCGACGAAGTGCATGCTCCAGATGCCGCCTGCCATGGACAGGGCACCCAGTCCCAGCCACAGATGCTTCAGGCTGGTGGCGCTGGAAATGCGCCGGGCAACCGTGAGGGCAACATAGGCGGCGCAGGTGGCAATCAGGTAGGACGCTACGACCAGGACGGGGTCAAAGCTTCCGCTCATGACAGCCGCAGCCGGAAGATCGGAGACAGCAAACATACTCATCGCTTACGCTCACATTACCAAAATTTGGTAAATCACGGGCCGGGCTATAGCCGAGAGTTGCGAGCAAGAAAATTGCTCGATAGTGCATACGGAGCGTTTCCAGACCAGATCAGTCGTTTTTCGGTCTGCGTGACATTTCTGGCACGTGATCCAGGTTCGGGTCAAAAAATCACGCTTGGATCAAAAAACAAGGGCCGCAACGTGGTTGCGGCCCTTGTCTCAAGCATTCCCGAGAAGGGATGGCGCCTTAGGCTGCCATTGCCTTTTCCAGGTTCTCGACGATCGCCTCGAAGAACTTCTCGGTGGTCAGCCAGGGCTGCTCCGGACCGACGAGGATCGCGAGGTCCTTGGTCATCTTGCCTTCTTCGACGGTCTGGATGCAGACGCGCTCCAGAACTTCGGCGAACTTGGTGACTTCCGGGGTGCCGTCCAGCTTGCCGCGGTGCTTCAGGCCGCCGGTCCAGGCGAAGATGGAGGCGATCGGGTTGGTCGAGGTCGCCTTGCCTTCCTGATGCATGCGGTAGTGGCGGGTCACGGTGCCGTGAGCGGCTTCCGCTTCCACGGTCTGGCCGTCCGGCGTCATCAGAACCGAGGTCATCAGACCCAGCGAGCCGAAGCCCTGGGCGACCTGGTCGGACTGCACGTCACCATCGTAGTTCTTGCACGCCCACACGAACTTGCCGCTCCACTTCAGGGCGGAAGCCACCATGTCGTCGATCAGGCGGTGTTCGTAGATGATGCCGGCGGCTTCGAACTTCGCCTTGAACTCGGCTTCGTACACTTCCTGAAACAGGTCCTTGAAGCGGCCGTCGTAGGCCTTCAGGATCGTGTTCTTGGTGGAGAGGTACACCGGCCAGCCACGGTTCAGGCCGTAGTTCATGCACGAACGGGCAAAGTCGCGGATCGACTCGTCGAGGTTGTACATGCCCATGGCGACACCGGCGCCCGGGAAGTTGAACACCTCGTATTCCTGCTCGTCCTTACCGTCTTCGCTGGTCCACTTCATGGTCAGCTTGCCGGCGCCCGGCACCAGGAAGTCGGTGGCGCGGTACTGGTCGCCGAAGGCATGACGGCCAACGACGATGGGATCGGTCCAGCCCGGAATGATGCGCGGCACGTTCTTGATGATGATCGGCTCGCGGAACACGGTGCCGCCAAGAATGTTGCGGATGGTGCCGTTGGGCGACTTCCACATCTTCTTGAGGTTGAATTCCTTCACGCGGGCTTCGTCCGGCGTGATGGTGGCGCACTTCACACCGACGCCATACTGCTTGATCGCGTTGGCGGCATCGACGGTGATCTGGTCGTTGGTCTCGTCGCGCTTCTCGACGGACAGGTCGTAGTACTTCAGATCGATGTCGAGGTACGGCAGGATGAGACGCTCGCGGATCCATTGCCAGATGATGCGGGTCATTTCGTCGCCGTCGATTTCGACGACCGGATTCTTCACTTTAATTTTAGCCATTAATTCCTCCGGAACAGCAACTATCCGCGGGCGCAGATGCCCATAAGAATTCCGCTCGGTGTGTAGCAGGCCAAGCGGTCAAATCAACCAGCCGCACAACTTGACATGGAAAAAAGTCACTCGTCGATCATTGCGGCGCGCTCTGCCCGCGTGGGCAGGATCTGCGGCGGCTGGCCCAACATGGCCATCAACGTGTCCAGATCGGGCAACTCCACCGCTTCGCCCAGCAGGCGCGGGTCGCCGAACCCGGCGTCGATGATATGCTGCAGCAACGCGTGAAACGGCTGCCAGTAGCCATTGTTGCCGAGCAGCCAGGCGGGCTTGCTGTGCTCGCCCAACTGCGACCAGGTCATCATCTCGAGCAGCTCGTCGAGCGTGCCGATGCCGCCAGGCAGGGCGAGGAACGCGTCGGACCGGGCCGCCATGATCTGCTTGCGCTGCTGGAGCGTGTCGACGACGATCAGCTCGGTCAGGCCCGGCTGGGCGATCTCGACGGTGGACAGGTAGGCGGGAATGACGCCGACGACCGCGCCGCCCGCGTCCAGCGCCGCCCTAGCCGCAACGCCCATGAGGCCAAGCGCGCCGCCGCCGTAGACGAGTGTGATGCCGGCCTGGGCAAGGCGCACCCCAAGCTCGGCCGCCAGCGCGGCATGGGCCGGATCGTTGCCGGCACGCGAGCCGCAGAACAGGCAAAGGCTTGCCGGCTTGGGGCTTGCCGACTTTTCAGGGGATGCCGGAACTCCGGCAGGGCGGGGAAGATCGGGATGAAGAGGCTGGGTCATGATGGCGGGCAGCTTACCCAAGGCGCGCGCGAACTGCCAGAGCCGCCTTGGATCAGGCGTGTGCGGTCAACGCTGCGCTGTGGCGCGCCAAACTATGATGCGCCGTACTGTGCCGTACTTTAAGCATGGGTGCCGGATCAGGCCCCTCGTATCGGGCAGCACAGGTCAGGCGGCGGGCCAGAGATCTGATTCGATCAGTTCGATGACCGGCTGGACCGGCAGGAGCGCGGTGCTGGCTTGCGCCACCATCTCGCGAAAGGACAGGCTTTCCCGATCCGCCGGAAGCTCGCGCGCCAGACGCACCTGACCGCCCGCAAGCGTCAGCCCGGCACAGGGCCAGATGTCCCGCATGTGGCGCAGGGTGTCCAGCACCCGGCGGCGGGAGGAGCGGTCTTCGGACGTGAACGGAATGGTGCCAACGACGCCGCTCAGCTGCAAGACCGCGGCATCGCTGCTTTCCTGCACCGCAATCTGGTAGCGGCCGGACCGCCAGCGGAACTGGAAGGACGTGGGCAGGCTCATGGGGTGGCTGGTGACCACATCCAGCAGCGTCGAGGAGGCACGATCAAGAGTCCAGCGTCCGTCAAAGGCGATCGCGGACCAGTCCTCGGGCCAGTCGATGGTGGGTTCGAGCGAGGGGTAGGCGATTGTCACGGCACGATGATCCGGTTGAGACTATGTGAAAGGTTGTACGGGTCGTCCCCTCAACAATTGGTTAATGGGGCGTCACGGAAGGGTGTTTGCCCGTTCAGGGTGAAATTTTCCTGCAATGAGTGTAGGTAGGGGGACGGAGCGAGCCATGGGCGAGACGGCCAAGGGCCGGTCATGCTTGCGACAGTCGTCTCGTTGGTTTAACGCCGGGCTCTAGAATCCGCGAAACCGTTCGCGAAGAAGGATTACCGATGGATTTTCTGACCAAATT
>NZ_DATBUP010000192.1:0-8426 GCF_036515995.1 Pedomonas sp.
GGCGGTGCTGCCACGTTCATGGCGGAATATTCCCCTGATGACCGGCGCGGCTTTTACGGCAGTTTTCTGGAGTTCGGAACGCTGGCCGGCTTTTCCCTGGGTGCCGCCCTGATGCTGACGTTCTCGCTCCTGCTGGGCGAGGAGGCCATGTACGAGTGGGGCTGGCGCATCCCATTCCTTATTGCCGGACCCATGGGCCTGACCGGCATGTACCTGCGCTCGAAGATCGAGGACACGCCGGTCTTCCGGGAGGCAGCGGCAGGGCAGGAGCATCAGGTCTCGCACGTCAGCCTCCGGACGCTGGCCGCCCGCTACTGGCGTCCCCTGCTTGTGGTTGCGGGGCTCGTCGTTGCACTCAACGTCGTCAATTATACGTTGCTCAGCTACATGCCCACCTACCTGCAGCGGCGCATCGGCCTGACCAATGATCAGGCGCTGATCGTGCCGATCATCGGCATGTTGTTCATGATGGTTCTCCTGCCCTTTGCCGGGCGGCTCTCGGACCGCATCGGCCGTCGCCCCTTGTGGCGTATCTCGCTCGTCGGGCTTTTTGTGCTGGTGGTCCCGCTCTACATGCTGATGTCGACAGGGATGGCAGGCGCGATCATCGGCTTTGCGCTTCTGGGGCTGCTGTATGTGCCCCAGCTGGCAACCATCTCGGCAACCTTCCCTGCGATGTTCCCAACCTCGGTGCGGTTTGCCGGCTTTGCCATTGCCTACAACGTCTCGACGTCCCTGTTCGGAGGCACTGCGCCTGCCATCAGCAGCGGTCTCATCAGCCTGACCGGCAATGAGCTGATGCCGGCCTTTTATATGATGGCGGCTTGTCTGGTTGGAATGGTTGCGCTGCGCTTCATGCCGGAGACTGCCGGACGATCCCTACGCAGCACCGGCTTTGACTAAGAGAAAAGGCCGTCCAGTGTCTGGACGGCCTGATCTTTTGTTGGTCTGGTGATGCTCTGTGGCGTTTGCCCGGATAATTGGGCCGGGCTACGCTGCTGCCCGTTTTGCATCCGCGCCAATGCCCGGTGTCACCAGCGCATCATGCAGAACTTCGACGGCCTGGTCGAAATCCTCCGAGCCGAGGAGGAACTGGACATCAACGTTGCGGATCTGGTGCTGCAGCGCCAGGACCCGGATGCCAGCCTGCTCCAGCCGCGTCATCGCCAGAGCAACGAGACCCGGCTCGCTGATGTCGCTGCCAATGACCGAGACCATGGCAACGGGCGTCGCCTCGACCGTGGCATTGGGATAGCGCTTCTCCAGATCGCCCAGAACCTGCTGCATGGTGGCAGCATCCGTGTCCAGATGGTGGGTGATGGTATTGGCATTGGACGTCTTGCTGACGATGCGGGCGCGCCGCTGCGTCAGTACCTCGAGAATGCCGGCATCGTAGCCTTTCTCGCCCACCATGTCCTGCTCGAAGAACTGCAGGGCGACGAGCGAGCGGATCCCGGCGATGATCTCGACGCGGGGTCTGTCGGAGACATAGGCGCCGCAGATCAAGGTGCCCTCATCCTTGGGGTCGAAGGTGTTGCGCACGCGCAAGGGAATGTTCGACTGGCGCAGGCCCCGGCTTGCACGGGGGTGAATGGCCTCCATGCCCAGATTGGCCAGCTGGTCGGCGACATCATAATTGGTGTGGCCGATCTTGCGTGCCTTCTCCACGCCTACGAGCCTCGGGTCGGCGCTCGAGAGGTGGAATTCCTTGTGGATGATGGCCTCGCGCGCGCCTGTCAGGACGGCGATGCGGGAGAAGGTCATCTCGCTGTAGCCGCGACTGTATTTGCTGACCATGCCGCCTTCGCACGCCGCATAACCCGTCACGATGGGCAGCTGTGCGGCAAGGTCGATGCTGCCGAGTGCTGATGTGATGCGGCTGTCGAGCGTCGGCATTTCGCCATCGCTCCAGCCGGTCAGGTCGACGAACACGGCATTGATGCCGCGGTCGCGCAGCAGCAGCGCAGTCGTGTTGGCGCTGTGCGCCTCGCCAAGCCCCGCCAGCATTTCCTGAAGCGTTGCAAGCGGCTCGGATAGCCGGAACTGCCCGTGGCGGCGCAGGCGGTCCAGGTCCTCAAGGCAAGCCTGCATGGCGGCAATGCGTTCCTCAACAAAGCGGTCCGCGCTCACCCGGCTTGGCCCTTCGGGCAAGATCCGGGCATTCTGGGCCGTCATGGCGGCCCGTACGTCCGCCAGCGCCTCCTGCCAGGGGGCGTCAGGATCGTTTGCAAGGAAGCGGGCATAGACGCCCGGCGCCCCGGTCTTCTTGTGGCTGAGCAGCAGGTCCGTCATGCCCGCATAGGCGGACACGACAAAGATGCGGTTATAAAGATCCGCACCAGTGCGCTCGCCGATCAGCACGTTTCTCAGCACCACGTCGGTTGCAGACATGGACGTGCCGCCGATTTTCTCAACGGTATGGTTGCTCGTCATAACGCATGCTCCACCAGGGGACCGTCCTCAACGCGCAGCGGCTCGAAGGTGCGCGACGCAATGAACGACGGGCGGGGATGCTGTGCGCCGAACGGTTCCACCAGCCGGTTCGAGACGGCGTTGTAGACGATAAAGGCATTGGCACGAGGGAACGGCGTAATATTGCCGTTCGATCCATGCATCACGTTGCAGTCAAAGAGAATGACCGTGCCGGGCTCGCCCATGGGGGCGACGATGCCGTGGGTGGATGCCAGATCGGCAAGGCTGTCCTCGTCAGGCACGCCATACTCCTGTTTCTTCAACGACGTGCGGTAATGATCCTCTGGTGTTTCCCCAACGCAGGTCAGATATTTCCGGTGAGAGCCGGGAATGATCATCAAGGGGCCGTTGTGGGGCGTGTTGGCGGCCAGCAGGATCGACATGGAAAGCGCGCGCATGCGCGGCATGCCGTCT
Source organism: Pedomonas sp. (assembly GCF_036515995.1). Classification (NCBI taxonomy): domain Bacteria; kingdom Pseudomonadati; phylum Pseudomonadota; class Alphaproteobacteria; order Sphingomonadales; family Pedomonadaceae; genus Pedomonas; species Pedomonas sp. Next base: position 2,887 of record NZ_DATBUP010000192.1, read on the forward strand.
TCCACATGCCAGGTCTCGAAATCCGAGTGCCAGTAGAATTCCTTGCCGCGGAAGCCCGGTTTGTAGTTGAGCCGGGACTGATGAATGTAGACCTCATCATTCAGCAGAAACCGGGCGACGCCCGCCAGCCGTTTGTCGGATGCCAGGCGCGCCATGAGGCGGCTCTGGGCATGGATCTCAAAGATCGAGCGCACTTCGTTGCTGCCGCGCTCGGTGATGATCGTCTCCGGTTCAATGCCCGCAGGGTCCGCAACGAGCTTGGCAGCCTCGGCTTGAAGCTGCTTTACTTCATCCACGCTGAACACATTTTCCAGGACCAGATAGCCCTGGGTGTCAAAGTGCTCGGCCTGTTCCTGCGTAAGCGGCGCCGTTTCGTCCCACTGGCCATGCACCACAGGGTCGAGGCGCGGCAGCAGGCCCGGCCGCGCCTCCCGTCGGGAGGGGTATAGGTCGGTCATGGTATCTCCTGTGCGCCCTGATCTTCAAGCGGCAGTCGCCGCTTCCGGGTCCGCCGGATAGGCGCCGGTTTCGTCATGCACTTCACGGCCGGTCACCGGCGGGTTGAAGACGCAGGCCGTGACCAGATCGGTGCGCGGGCGCACGATATGCTTGTCATGGTTGTTGAGAACATAAAGGACGCCCGGCTTCAGATCATGCACCTCGCCGGTGGCCAGATCCTCGATCGTCCCTTCGCCTTCCAGAATGAAAACGGACTCGAGGTGATGCTTGTAATGCATCTGGAGTTCTTCGCCCGCGTACATGGTGGTGATGTGGAAGGAGAAACCCATGCCGTCATCCTTCAGCAGAAGGCGCGCGCTTTCCCAGCCCTTGCTGTGCACATTGCGATCAGAAGCACGGATGTCGGTCAGATTGCGAATAAGCATGGTTCTTCTACTCCTGTAATCCGGTTATTCAGCTGCAATGCTGCTGGCAGACGAGGGAAGGGCGGCACGCACGCACGCCTCCAGAATGTCGAGGCCGCGAGCAAAGGCTGCATCATCGATTGTCAGCGGTGCCAGCACCTTGACGATCTCGTCGTTGGGACCGCTGGTCTCGATAATGAGGCCGCGATCAAAGGCCGCCTTGGTAATGCGGCTCGATATCTCGCCCGAGCCGACGTTAATGCCGCGCATCATGCCCCGACCGCGCACGCTCAGGCCATGGGTGTCCGCCATATGCTGGAGCCTTGAGGCCAGGTAGTTGCCTCGACGCTCGACATCCTGAGCAAAGCGATCATCGCTCCAGAAATGGCGCAGTGCCGCCGTTGCTGTGACGAAGGCGTGATTGTTGCCGCGGAACGTGCCGTTGTGCTCGCCCGGCTCCCACTGGTCCAGTTCGGGGCGGAACAGCGTGACGGCAAACGGCAGGCCCATGCCTGACAGGGATTTGGCAAGGGTCACGATGTCCGGCATGATGCCGGTATTCTCGAAGCTGAAGAAGCCGCCGGTGCGGCCGCAGCCTGCCTGAATGTCGTCAATGATCAGCAAGGCGCCGTGGCGCTTTGCGATCTCGGCAATGCGGCGCAGCCAGTCGAACGAGGCGGCGTTGAGACCGCCTTCGCCCTGCACCGTCTCCACGAGAATGGCGGCAGGCGCATCGAGCCCGCTGGACGGATCCGACAGGCGCTGATCGAGCAGGGCTGCCGTGTCCACGTCCGGGCCGTAATACCCGTCATAAGGCTCGTGGCTTACATGGTTGAGCGGGACGCCGGCTCCACCGCGCTTGCCTGCATTGCCCGTGCAGGCGAGCGAGCCCAGTGTCATGCCGTGAAAGCCATTGGTAAAGGCGATGACGTTCTGGCGGCCGGTCACTTTGCGGGCCAGCTTGAGCGCTGCCTCGACCGCATTGGTGCCGGTGGGGCCGGTGAACATCACCCGGTAATCCAGATTGCGTGGCTTGAGGATGACTTCCTCAAAGGTCGCCAAGAAGTTGGCCTTGGCCTCGGTGTGCAGATCAAGCCCGTGCGTGATGCCGTCTGCTGCAATATAGTCCAGCAAAGCCTGCTTCAGGATCGGGTGGTTGTGGCCATAGTTCAGTGACGAGCACCCGGACAGGAAATCCAGATAGCGGCCACCCTGGTCGTCATGCATCCACTCGCCTTCAGCGCGAACGAATTGGCGCGGCATGGCGCGGGCATAGCTGCGGACCTGGGATTCCATGCGTTCATAAAGGGCGACGTCAGGCGCCGCACGTGTCGGTTTGGGTTCGACTGTCATGCGTCTTCCTTTTTCGTTTTAATCAGGCTTGCAAGAAAAGGGGCCAATGGTGACCAGATGCTCGGTCGAATGCGCCCCAGCGAAATGGGCGTCCTGTTCAAAGTAAGGGGTGCGAGCGAGCTCCAGACTGCGCTTGCGCGCAAAGCCGGTGAACATTCGCCAGGACGCCTCGTTGTCGTCGGTAATGGTGGTGATGAGGTGTGTCGCATGCGCCGTGGCCGGCCGATCAACAAGGACGGAGAGCATCTTCTGTCCAAGGCCCAGGCCGCGCGCATCGGGGTGAACGGCCACCTGCCAGACGAAGATATGATCTGGTTCTGATGGCGGGCAGTAACCGGATATCCATCCCAGGATCTGGCCGGCCCGCTCTGCCACGACGCAGGTGTCGGCAAAGTGCGTGCACTGAAGCAGGTTGCAGTAGGCCGAGTTCGTATCGAGTGGCGGGCAGTCCTCAACCAGCCGGGTGATGGCCGGGCCGTCCTCGGCGGTGGGCGTTCTGAAGGTCAGCGCATCAGCGGCGCGCAGATGGCCGGTCTTGTCTGTCGCGAGGGGGGATTGATCGGGCCGAGTGGCTGCCTGGCTGGGGTCTTGGCTGGAAATTGCTTCACTCCACGAAATAATTTTTTCTCATGCGACTCTTTGTGATCGCTTCGGGACGCTTAAGGTAGGGCTATACTTCGCTATTTCAACCATTTTTTTCGTGGAGATCGGGTGGGAACCCATTCCAAGTTGCCGCAAAAGCTTCAAAAACCGAAGCATTTCAGCGTTACAACTTTTGTTGCAACTTGCGAGAAGCACGTTAGGTGTGATGGGATGAATAACGAAATCACGACCAGTGCGTTGCGCGCGATCCGCCGCATTCTGCGGGCTGCAGACCTTAATGGCCGTATGCTCTCGGGTGCGACCGGTCTGACGCCCTCGCAGCTCATGGTACTGCAGGAGATCGAGCGTCGTGGCGAGACGACGCCGAGCGCGGTGGCGGCCGCATTGCAGTTCAGCCAGGCAACGGTGACCAACATCGTCGACCGGCTGGTGGAGGGCGACTTGGCGACCCGTCAGCGCAGCGAGCGGGACAAGCGGCAGATGATCCTGCGGGTAACGCCGAGGGGACAGGATGTCCTGTTCCAGGCGCCGGACTTGCTGCAGCAGCGCTTCCGCGGCCGGTTTGAGGAGTTGCCAGCCTGGGAGCAGGCCATGATCCTGGCGGCGCTTGAGCGCCTGTCAGACCTGCTTGAGGCCGGCGACATTGATGCAGCGCCGCTCATCGACGCAGGTGTCATCGACAGATCACGGTAGCATTGGGTACTGGATGGCGGCCAAAGCGGCACGGTCCTCTGCCCCAGCCGGTTTGCTCCTTCCTGTAATGATATCTGCACGGCTTATTCAAAGTATCGCTGATCCGCAAATTGGCCGCCGCCAATCTCAACAGCACAGAAGAACAATCCGCGCATCCTAGAGGCGGTCGGTAATCCGGACTGGGTGCTGGTTGGCCGTCCTTAGAATTTGCTTTGAGGCAAGCTCAATTCTCAAAGGTGGCCGCGGCTGTCGCTGATATCCCTCCCGTACCGGCAACTTGGACTCGGTATATATAACCGGATATATCATAGAGGCTGGCGATGAGTAATGCGGCGCAGCACAAGGCAGTCAAAAACTATCGCGCGCGCTTGGCGCAGCGCGGCTTCAAGCGGTTTGAGCTGATGGCTCTCGTATCCGACCGCGGGTTGTTGCGCTCACTTGCGCGCCGTCTTGCAGAGGAAGGACCAGAAGCGGAGCACGCCCGGGCTACGGTCAAGGCGTTGGTCGCAAAGGAGACTCCAAAGCCGGGTGGGATGCTTGCTGCCTTGCGCCGCTTGTTGGCGCGGATCTTGATTTATCCCGTCCGCGCGAAGAAGGTCGAATGGTCGATATTTAATGCGTTACCTTCTCGACATCAATATTATTAGCAACATTGTCAAGCCACAGCGAGCCGCTCGGCCATCCCGCCCGGCATAGATCAGTCCTGCCAAAGCGCTTTGATTGTGAAAAACTGCCTGCGCGCGGGCTTCCTGATTACCTTGCGCATTACCCACACATCCGGCGCGTTGCCTGTGCCGGTGGTAGCGAGGATAGGGGCAGGGCCTTGGCGCCTTTGCCGAGGAGGCGCACGATTGCGGCCTCGCCTCCGTGCAGACCGCGGCGTTGCAGGCTTGGGTAAGCGCGCATGGGATACGGGGTCAGCTCGACTGCCGCACGCACGAGCAGGCGTTGCATCGGGCGCAGCCATGCAGGCAGAATTGGCGCGGCTTCCATAAGGTCGAGGAATTCGCGCAGGATCGCAGAGTCTTCGAGCCCAGGCGCGGTGCGGGCCAGGAGTTGCTCCCACTCCGGCCAGCTGCGCGGCGGGTGCTCCGCCCCGTAAAGGCGCGCTGCTTCCTGTCCCTCCATAAACGCCCGCGATTTCTCTTCAAGGCTGAGCGGCGAGACGTAGCAATGATAGGCCTCGAGGAAGCCAAACAGGGCAGTGGCATGCACCCACTCCAGAAGTCGCGGGTCGTTGGCCCGGTAGGGCAGCCCGTCCGGTGTGGTGCCAGTGACGCGCTCGTGCATCTTGACGACAGCGGCAATCATCCGCTCGGCCTCAGCGCGGGGCGCGTAAACCGTCACCAGCGCGGCAAAGCCCGTGCGCCGCAGCCGTGTAACCGGATCTGCCCGGAAATTGCTGTGGTCCCACACGCCCGACCTGACGGATGGCTCGGCCAGTTCCAGAAGGACCGCGGCTATGCCGCCAACAAAAAGAGCAACCGGATTGGAAAACACTTTCCAGGAGATGCCGTTGAACGGCACGAGGGCGGGCGCATTGCGGGGACGGCCGAAATCAATATCAAAGCCTGGCGGCGGCTTTATCAGGTCGCGGATCGCAGCTGGCAGCATGCTGTTCTTTCGGATCAAGCGGCTGGGACGTTCTTATAACCTATGCATCGGGCCGGCGCATTCAATGGAGTGCTCAAGCAAGGGGCCGGGCGTGTGTCGTCAGTTGCCCTCCGGCCTTGGCCGACTGTTGGCCAGTTTGCCATCTTGGCGACCTGCTTGATGGGTACGGTCGTTTCCGCGCCTGACTAATTGAAATTGACGATGTCGCCACCGGGCACCTGGGCGACTGTGGTGTCACACAAGCAGACAGGTGACCGGGGAGGGCAATAACAGATGCTGCTGAAAGACAAGGTGATCATCATCACCGGCGTAGGTCCGGGGATGGGTCAGGCGATGGCAAGGATTGCCGCACAGGAAGGCGCCAAGGTGGTGCTGGGCGCACGCAACCAGGACTTTCTGGATGGCGTTGCCTCC
>NZ_DATBUP010000193.1:0-3014 GCF_036515995.1 Pedomonas sp.
GGAATGGGCAATCATTGAACCCTTGCTTCCCAACAAGCCGCGCGGTGTTGCACGCGTAGACGACCGTCGGGTGATCAATGGCATTCTCTGGCGGTTCCGGTCCGGTGCGGCATGGGCAGAGATACCGGAGCGGTATGGGCCCTCAACCACGTGTTACAATCGGTTTGTCCGGTGGCGCAAAGCCGGGGTCTGGGATCGGCTGCTGGCCGCTGTTTCTGCGGGTTTTAACGGCGAACTGGTGATGATCGATTCCACTTGTGTCCGGGTCCACCAGAACGGTGCGACCGGCAAAAAGGGGGATCCAGTGATCATGGCCTGGGACGTTCCCGGGGCGGCCTTACCAGCAAACTCCATGCTCTTGTCGACGCTGAGGGACGTCCTGTTCGCCTCCGGTTGACCGGAGGCCAGGTGCACGATGCCTGCGAGGCAGAGGCGCTGATTGAGGACATCCCCCATGGCGCAACGCTGCTGGGCGACAAAGGTTATGACAGCAACGCAATCCGCCAAGCTGCAGAAGCCAGAAACATCTGGGCCAATATTCCCAACCGGTCCAACCGTAAGCAGCCCTTTGCTTCTCGTCCTGGCTTTACCGTCAGCGCAACCTGGTTGAACGCTTCTTCAATCGCATCAAGCAGTTCCGGGGCATTGCAACGCGCTATGACAACGACCCGGCCAATTACCTTGCAGCAGTCAAACTCATTTCCGTAACCTTATGGTGCGCCTCGTAATGAATCTACCCCCTAATGTATAGGAGATCACATGCAAGTTTCACGCATTATATACTCCTGATAATCATCAATTATCAGGATCAGAGCGAACCTGACGCTGGCAGTTCGGAAGTGTACCCCCTTCTGGCACTCCTCACGCGCTATGGCTTTGCCCTGGAGTGCCAAGGTAGGTCACTCTTTCTCCTTTGCATTGTTGCGGTCACGAACAACGAAACTGGAAGGCCGGGCCTGGCAGTACTTGGGGTTTCACCTGGCAGTCAGGGCGGCTGGGACACAACCCAGAGCACTGACGAGACGGCCCGCCTCGAGCAGCCGGGAGTGTCAACGTCAGCGGCTCCCGCGTTGTCTCAGGAGCAATGCCAGCATGGGCATGGTCTAGTCCGCCCGTAAAATGCGGCGAGATGCCCTAAAGCGGGGTGTAAATACTGGTTCTCAGGCGTTCTTTTTCGCAGCGGCCGCAATACTTCCGTTGCAGGTTTTACCGTCTAGGTTCGATTATGCTTTCGCAACTGAGTGGGGCCGACCTTGAGCGGCTATTGGACAGTATCGGAGCCCCAGCCTTCATTGTAGGGGTGGCAGACGAAAGCCGTTTCATCGTTATTTATGCCAACGAGGCGTTCCGGTCCGCAACCGGCCTGCCGCCGGCGCGCATTGGTGAGACGCGCCCAGTCGAGATCTTGCCCCTTGAGCAAGCAGAAGTGTTCCACCGCCATTATTGCCAGTGCAGCAAGACAGGGGAACCGACCGTATTCGAGACGCAACTATCGCTGCCCGTTGGCGAGCGATGGCTCCGGATAACGCTGAAGCCTGTGCGCGATCAGGACGGTTCTGTAGTCCGTCTGCTCGGTACGATGATCGACGTGACGGAGGAACTGCATACGCGCGAGAGGCTTGCCTATCAGCATTTGCTGCTGCGGGTGCAACAGGACATGAGCCCGGATGGCATCATGATCGAGGATCACAAGGGAGACGTTCTCAACTGGAACGCCAAGTTCTGCGAATTATGGGAAATATCGGGCGATAAGGTACGCGAGGGACGCAAAGGGCTGCTTCCGCACATATTGTCCCGGCTGGTCGAACCGCGCTCCTTTGTTGCAATGCTCGATGTCGCCTACCGAAACCTGCATGCAGACATCACCGGAAAAGAGATCGAGCTGAAGGATGGCAAAGTCTATCAGTTGTTCAGCCACGGGCTTATCGACGAACACAACCTGGGGCGGGGGCGGATCTGGTTCGTGCATGACGTCACCGAGAGCAGGATCTTTCAGCGGCGCTTGAGCGAAGCCTTGGCGTTGCAAAAGGCGGTTCTCGACAGCGCCCACCAGATCATCCTGTCGGCAGACAGCGAGTGCAATATCCGCAGCTTCAATTCCGCAGCCGAGAGGCTTCTCGGCTATAAAGCCAAGGACCTGATCGGCAAAGAGAAGGTCCTTATTCTGCATGACCCCGACGAACTGGAAGAGCGAAGGGCAGCGCGGAGCGAGGAATTGGGACGCCACGTCAGCGTTGATGAACTTTTGCATGGCCGGGCCAGGGAAGGCACGCCGTACGTCGAGGAGTGGCAGTATGTCCGCAAAGACGGCAGTCGCTTTCCGGTTGAATTGTCGATAACCCAACTGAAAGACGACAAGGGTCGACATTTAGGTTTTCTTGGCATTGGGACGGACATTACCGAGCGCCGGGCAACAGAGCGCCGGCTGTTTGAGCTTGCAACCACGGACAGCCTGACCAAGCTCTGGAATCGGCGGTATTTTGCTGAGCAGGCTGAAAAGACCCTGTTCCGCGCCAAGCGCTACAACGAGCACGCCTGCATCGCAATGATCGATATCGATCACTTCAAGCGTATCAATGATACCCACGGCCACGCTGCGGGCGATGTGGTCCTTCATCAGGTGGCTCAGGCACTGAACAAGATGCTGCGTAAATCCGACTTCATGTGCCGATGGGGTGGCGAGGAGTTTGCAGCGCTTCTGGTTAATACTGACCCGAAAGAGGCGCTGCAGATCGCCGAGCGGATGCGCCTCAAGGTGATGCAGCTGGCTGTGCATCATGGCGGCGTGCGAATTCCGGTGACGGCCAGTATTGGCCTAACGGAATGCCTGCCGGGTGATCCATCCCTGGATGCCATACTGCCCCGCGCGGACGAAGCCCTCTATGCGGCCAAGGCAGCCGGGCGAAACCGTGTCGAGGCTGTGTGGCGTGTCGCCGAAGCCGCGCGCGAAGCCGTTCATGGCGCCTGGTGAAGTCTCCAGCATTCGCCCGTCGAAGCCTGACCAGCCACGATCC
>NZ_DATBUP010000194.1:0-30559 GCF_036515995.1 Pedomonas sp.
GCGTGGAGGGTGACGTGATCGTCAACGCGCAGGAAGCGCTGGCGCAGAACCGGGCGGTGCGGCTGGACTACGGCGTCAGCAACAGCGAAGCGTGGCAGGTGGGATTGGCCTGCGGGGGCAGGATCTCCGTGCTGGTGCAGCCCGTGGACGCGCAGCACTTCAGCCCTGCCCTGCTGCATCAAATCCTGGACGAGCGACGGGCCAGACGCGGGGTGACGGTTCGCACCCGCCTCGACGATGGAGGCAGCGAAGCGGTTGCGGAAGCAGTTACTGGCGCGCAAGCCGGCGACGGGCTTTATATCAACAGCTACGACCCGCCGCTCAGGGTGGCGATCGTGGGCGCGGTTCATATCGCGCAGGCGCTGGTGCCGCTGGTCGAGGCGATGGGCTATGCGCCGTTCGTGATCGATCCGCGCGGGGCGTTTGCAAGCGGGCGCTTTCACGGACTTGACGTCTCCCCCCTGTGGCCGGACGAGGCGCTGCAGGCCTGGAAGCCGGATAGCCGCTCCGCCGTCATCACCCTGACGCACGACCCCAAGCTGGACGACCCGGCGCTCTCAACGGCGCTGGCATCACCCGCCTTCTATATTGCAGCGCTCGGCTCCCGGAAAACCCATGGGGCGCGGCTGGAGCGGCTGAAGGCGCAGGGCTTTGACGATGAACAGCTGGCCCGCATCCACGGCCCGGCCGGGCTTTCGATCGGCGCAAAGACACCGGCCGAGATTGCGGTTTCCATTGCCGCGCAGATGACGGCCGCGCTTCGCATGGGAGAGAGCTGATGCGGTTTGGCCCGGTTCCTCCCCGCCAGGCGGTGGGCGCGGTGCTGGCGCACAGCATCAGCGTCAGCGGCGCGCGGCTACGCAAGGGCACGGTGCTGACGGCAGAGGACTGCGCGCGGCTGGAGGCAGCCGGGCTGGCGGACATTGTAGTGGCGCAGCCGGATGCGAACGACCTGCCGGAGGATGAGGCCGCACGCCTGCTGGCCGAGCGGATGGCCGGAGGGCACGAACACCTGCGCATCGGCCGGGCAGCGACGGGCCGGTGCAACCTCTATGCAGACCGGGCCGGCGTTGTAACATTCGAGGCGGAGGCCGTTCACCGGCTCAACCTGCTGGACGAGGCGATCACGCTGGCGACCCTGCCGCCCGAGGCCCGGGTACAGGCGGGCGATGTGGTGGCCACGCTCAAGATCATTCCCTATGCGGTGCCGCGCGGCACGGTGGGAGCGGCGCTGGAGGCGGCCGGTGCGGTCAACCTACGGCTTGCGCCGTTCCGGGCGATGACTGTCGCGCTGATTCAGACCCGGCTGGCGGGACAGGCGGACGACCTCTTCGCAAAGACCGAGCGGGTGACAGCGGCGCGGCTGGCGCGCCTTGGCCTGAGCGTGAACCGCGCCGAGGTCATTCCGCACGATACGGCCCTGCTGGCAGATGCACTGGCGGCGGCGGGTGAGGACATGGTTCTGATCGTCGGAGCCTCGGCCATTGCCGACCGGCGCGACGTGATCCCGGCGGCGGTGACGGCGGCGGGTGGACAGGTGGAGCGACTGGGCATGCCGGTGGACCCTGGCAACCTGCTGTGTCTCGCCCGGCTGCAAGGCCGCCCGGTTATCGGCCTGCCGGGCTGCGCGCGATCTCCCAAGCACAACGGGCTCGACATGGTGCTGGAGCGGCTGGTGGCCGGACTGCCGGTGAACAGCGGCATCATCGCCCGCATGGGCGTGGGCGGCCTGATCGACGAGATTCCCGAGCGCCCGACCCCGCGCCTCAATACGGATGTTGCAGGAAAAGAGCGCGGGCCAGTCGGTGCGATCATTCTGGCGGCCGGGCAGTCTCGCCGCATGGGGCCGGTCAACAAGCTGCTGATCGAGGTGGACGGGCGAACGATCCTGGCACACGTGGCGCGCGCAGTGCGGGACGCAGGGCTACCGCCTCCGGTGGTCGTGACCGGCTGCGAGGCCGACCGGGTGCGTGACGCCCTGAAAGGCGAGCCGGTTCGCTTCGTGCACAACCCGGATTTCGCCGAGGGGCTGAGCACATCTCTCCGGGCCGGGATTGGTGCGGTGCCCGAGACCTGGGCAGGCGCGCTGGTCTGCCTTGGCGACATGCCGGAGGTAACGGCCGAGACGCTAAAGGCGCTGGCGGCGGCGTTCGAGCCCGGCCTGAAGGCTTCCATATGCGTGCCGGTGCACGGCGGGCGGCGCGGCAACCCGGTACTGTGGGGCCGCGAGCACTTCGCCCGACTGAAGGCCCTGAGCGGAGACGCGGGCGCAAAGCACCTGCTGGCAGAGCTTCAGGACCATGTGAGGCAAGTGGACATCTCCTCGCCCGGTGTGCTGCTGGATGTGGACACGCCCGAGGCGGCGCAGGCGCTGCTGGAGCGGCGGCCGATCACAAGCCTTCCACGATGATGGCGCGGTAATCCGCCCCGCGCAGGCGGTGCGGGAGGGCGTCCTGATACTCGGGGCTGTCATACCAGGCCCTTGCGGCGTCCAGGGTCTCGAACTTCAGGATCACGACGCCGTCCGGCGCACCCCCCTCCAGCGCCTCGATGCGGCCATAGACGGCAAGCGGCACCATGGTCTTGCCGAGTACGGGTGCATTCTCACGGTTTTTGCGGGCGTATTCGGCCATTTCCGCTTCATCACGAACCGGCTGCTCCCGCGTCAGGATCATATAGGCCGTCATGGTTCTCCCCCCTTGTTGACTTGTCCGCCGCAATTGTACGCCACGGAACTCGAAGGTGGGCAGGAACCATGGGGGGCCATGGCATCATCGCAGTCAGGATGGTGGTGACCGGCTCAGCCGCCCCGCTCCGCCCGGAGTTGCTCCAACTCCTCCTCGGAGGAGAGTCGGAGCAGCTTGCCGGACAGGTCAGGCGCGTGCCCGGCGCGCATCATGGCGGCGAAGGCCTTGCGTCGGCCGTCAGGATCATGGGGGGCCCCCTCTCCAAACGGACCCCAGCGGCGGCGGCGCAGGAAGGCGACGGCGGCCTCAAGCGCATCCATGTCAGACAGTGCCTCATCTGCCACACCCCGCTCGATGCCTGCACCGGCCAGCGCCTGCCGGATGCGGTTCGCGCCCATGCCGCGCCGGCTGAGTGCGCGGGTGCGCCCCTCCGCGAACAGGCCGTCATTCACCGCGCCGAGGCGGTCGACGAGTTCGAGAATTTGGGAAATGGCGGATTCCGGGCTTTGCGAGGCCATATCATCCGCATTTTCCTCCGGCTCAGCCGCGCCTTCCCACCCCTTTTCGCGGACCTTTCGGCGCAAGTAAGTGGCGAGCTTGTGGCGCGTCGTGGCGTAGCGGGAGACGTAATGCAGCGCCAAATCTTTCAAACGTGTTGCATTCAAAGGGGCTTGAGACATTTCGTGAGACACTTCATAGGAAAGACCACAGGGGTCAATCGCCTTGATCCTGCCACAGTCGGGCCGGATTTTGAACGCGACTGGCAGGCAAAAGTCCATGCTGAGTGACAGTGTTGTGACACCGCCCGCCGGATTGCGTTGGGCCGTGTCGATTTTAGAGAGACGGGAGCGCAGCGTTGCTGAATTCGACTTCGCAGCAACTCAATGCCGACATCGTGAACGTGGTGTCGGATCAATTGAACGGGCACCCGGCCGCGCCTGCGCGCACGGCCACGTTGGCACCAACGCCGACGGAAGACACCCTGCCCCGGCGCTTTGCGGACTTTGAAACCTTCACGGAGGCGCTGGACTATGCAGCCCAGGGCGTGCGCGGCTTCAATGTTTACACAGCGCGCGGCGACCTGAAGGAAGTGCTTCCGTATGCGGCCCTGCGCGAAGGCGCAGTCAGCCATGCACGCCGGTTGGTGAAACTGGGTGTTGAACGCGGCGACCGCGTGGCGCTGATCGCCGAGACCTCCTCGGCCTTCATGATCGCCTTCAGCGCGTGCGCCTATGCGACCGGCCTGCCGGTGCCGCTGCCGACCTCGTTCGGTGGCCGCGAAGGCTATGTGCAGCAGATCCGCAACCAGCTTTCCAGCAGCGAACCCAAGGTGGTGCTGGCCCCGCCGGGCCTCATCGACCTGATCCGCGAGGCCGCGGACGGCCTTGGCGCCGTGTTCGTGGGCGACTGGGACGATTTCGCCGCCCTGCCGGAAGCCGAAGGCGAACTGCCGAAGGCGCACCCGGACGATGTGGCGTACCTGCAGTATTCCTCGGGCAGCACCCGCTTCCCGCACGGCGTTGAGGTGACTCACCGCGCCATGCTGGCGAACTGCATGGGTCAGGCCTACCACGGCACCCGCGTGCAGCCGACCGACCGCTGCATTTCCTGGCTGCCGTTCTATCACGACATGGGTCTGGTGGGCTGCTTCCTCGCCACGCTGACCAGCCAGGTCTCGACCGACCTCATCCCGACGGACGAGTTCGTTCGCCGCCCGCTGACGTGGCTGAAGCTGATCTCGGAGAATGAAGGGACCACGATCTCTTACAGCCCGACGTTCGGCTACGATATCACTACGCGCCGTGCGCCGTCTGATGTTGCCGAGAAGTTCGACCTGTCGCGCTGGCGCGTGGCGGGCAACGGCGGTGACATGATCCGCCCGGACGTGATGCAGGCATTCATCGACGCCTTTGCCCCGGCCGGCTTCAAGGCCGGCGCGTTCATGCCGAGCTACGGCCTTGCCGAAGCCACGGTTGCCATCAGCTTCATGCCGGTGGGCCAAGGCATCGTGACCGATCTGGTGGATGAGCGCATGCTCTCGGGCGAAGGCGATGCGGCTCCGCGCGACACGCGCCAGCCGGTGCGCTACCGCGCCATCGTCAACTGCGGCAAGCCGCTGCCGGATCACGTCATCGAGATTCGCGACGAGGACGACAATGTTCTGGCGGAGCGCGCCATCGGCCGCGTCCTGGTAAAGGGCCCCTCCATCATGAAGGGCTACTTCCGCGATCCGGAAGCCACCGCCGCCTGCCTCAGCGAGGACGGCTGGCTCGACACCGGTGACATGGGCTACCTGCTGGACGGCTCGCTGTATATCATCGGCCGCGCCAAGGACATGATCATCATCAACGGCAAGAACCATTGGCCGCAGGACATCGAGTGGGCCGTGGAGCAGCTGCCGGGCTTCAAGAACGGCGACATCGCGGCCTTTGCCGTGACCGAGCCGAACGGTGAGGAACGCCCCGCCGTGCTGGTGCAGTGCCGCGTCTCCGACCCGGCCGAGCGCATCCGCCTGCGTGAGGAAATCCGCGCCAAGGTCCGCCAGATCACCGGCATGAACTGCATCGTTGAGCTGGTGCCGCCGCGCAGCCTGCCGCGTACCTCCTCGGGCAAGCTGAGCCGCTCCAAGGCGCGCCAGCTGTACCTCTCCGGCCAGATCGTCCCGCTCAGCGTCGCAGCTTGAGCGGGACCGGCCAGAGCCCGACCATGAACCGGCCCGTTGCCGTGAACGGCGACTCCAAGGTCGTTGCCGTGACCGGCGCGACCGGTTTCGTGGGCGCGCACCTGATCCGCCAGCTCAGCAAACAAGGCTGGGACGTGCGCGCGCTGACCCGCCGCCCTCAGAAGATACTGGACTCCGGCATCACCTGGGTGCCGGGCAGCCTTGAGGACGGCCGGTCCCTCGCCGAACTGATGCGCGGAGCCAGCGCCTGCATTCACGTGGCCGGAGCCATCAAGGGCCGCAACCGGGACGACTTCGCCCGCGCCAACATCGTCGGCACCGAGCAGGTGCTGGCCGCCTGCCGCAACGGTGGCGTGGAGCGGTACATTCATGTGTCATCGCTGGCCGCGCGGGAACCTGACCTCTCCGACTACGCCTGGAGCAAGCGCGAGGCGGAGGAAGCCGTGCGCGCCAACGCCGAGGGCGTCTGGGCCATGGTGCGCCCGCCCGCCGTCTACGGCCCCGGCGACCGGGAAACCCTCAGCCTGTTTCAGGCGACCAAGCTGGGTCTTGCGCCCCTGCCCAACGCACGAGCCCGCGCTTCCCTCATTCATGTGAACGACCTGAGCGCGGCGCTGATCGCCAGCCTTGAGGCGGACGAGGCCCTGCACGGCCACGTGGCCGAAGTGCATGACGGCCAGCCCGGCGGCTACCTGCTGGCGGACCTCTACAAGCGCATCGGCGCGACGCTGGGCAAGCGGGTGATGCTGGTGCCGGTGCCGGGCATTCTGCTGCGCGGCGCGGGTCAGGCCAATGCGGTGCTGGCCCCGTTCCTCGGCCGCGTCCCCATGGTGACGCCGGGCAAGGTGCGCGAGCTGCTGCACCCGGACTGGACCACGCAGGACGACACGTTGAACCGGCTGACAGGCTGGCAACCCGCCATCTCGGCGGAGGACGGACTGGCGAGCACAGCGCGCTGGTACAGGGCAGAAGGCTGGCTATAACGCCAAGTTGCCGCTATTGAGGCTGCCAATCCGCAGGAGATGCCCTGCCCATGCCCCGCTTTGACCATATTGTCGGAGCATTGGGGTGAGCAAGTCATACAATTAGGTCGTCGTTTATGCTGTCGCACCAAGAAATCTACGAAGTTCTCGTCCGTCTGATCGGCTCCTTCAACAAGAAGGGCATCGCCGTGACCCCGGATACGTCGTTCGCCAATGACCTGGAATTCGACTCGCTGACCGTGATGGACCTGGTGGCGGCGATTGAAGACGAATTCGACATCACCCTGCCGCTGAACATGCTGCCGGATCTGGAAACGGTGGGACATGTGGCCTCGGCGGTCGAGAAGATCCTGAAGGACCGCGCCAATGGCTGACCTGCTCGCCAAGTTTGATTCGCTGATCGCGGAGCGCGCCGCGCTGAACGCCACCGGCCTGCCGGACCCGTTCCGCGTGGTGATGGAAAAGGTGGTCTCCCCGACCGAGGCGATCATCAACGGCAAGCACACCATTCTGGTGGGCACTTACAACTACATGGGCCTGACCTTCCATCCGGAAGTCGTAAAGGCCGGTCAGGACGCGCTGGCCGAATTCGGTTCCGGCACCACCGGCAGCCGCGTGCTGAACGGCACCTACGCCGGTCACAAGGCGCTGGAGCAGACGCTGGCCGACTTCTACGGCACCCAGCACGCCATGGTGTTCTCCACCGGTTATCAGGCGAACCTGGGCATGTGCTCGACGCTCGTCGGCAAGGGCGACTACATCGTCATCGACGCCGACAGCCACGCCTCCATCTATGACGGCTGCATGCTCGGCAACGCCGATGTGGTGCGTTTCAAGCACAACTCGCCCGAAGACCTGGACAAGCGCCTGCGCCGCCTGCCCAAGGAAGCCGGCAAGCTGGTGGTGCTGGAAGGCGTCTATTCCATGCTGGGCGACATCGCCCGCATGAAGGAACTGGTCGCCGTCGCCAAGGCGCACGACGCCACGATCCTCGACGACGAGGCCCACTCCATGGGCTTCTTCGGCGAAAAGGGCCGCGGCGTGGTGGAAGCTGCAGGCGTTGAGGATCAGGTGGATTTCGTCGTCGGCACCTTCTCCAAGTCCGTCGGCACCATCGGTGGCTTCGTGGTCTCCAACCACCCGAAGTTCGACATCCTGCGCGTCGTCTGCCGCCCGTACGTGTTCACGGCCTCGCTGCCGCCGTCGGTCGTCGCCACTGCGCGCAAGGCCATCGAGCTCATCGCCGCGCAAGCCGACCGCCGCAAGCAGCTGATGGACAACAGCCGCGCCCTGCACACCGGCCTCAAGGAAGCAGGCTTCCAGCTCGGCACCAAGGAAGCGGAAAGCGCCATCATCGCCGTGATCTGCCCGGATCAGGACACCACCGTGAAGCTGTGGGCAACCCTCCTGGCAAACGGCGTCTATGTGAACATGGCACGCCCGCCCGCAACCCCGCACGGCCTCTACCTCATCCGTATGTCGCTCTGCGCCGAGCACAAGCCGGAACAGGTCAAGACCATCGTGGAGCGCTTCGCCGCCGCGGCCGGCGCTGCCGGCTACCCGCTGCACCAGGAATTCGTGAACGTGCCGCTGACGGCCGCGTAAACGGACCCTCTGGTTCTGGAACTGCTTGGGGCGGGGTCGAGAGACTCCGCCCTAAGTATTTGTGGCGGATGAAATTTTTATGATTTCCTTAGGAGGGTCTTAACCCTCCTGCACCTCCCCTTCGTTTCTCGGGCGCGGTCGTGTCATTCTCAACGAGCCGTAGTTCGGCAGAACGCTGGAAACGCATCCAGCAAAACGAATGGGGTGCAGGGGTCCGAGACCCCTGCAAACATAAAGCCTTACAGAGAAAACCCAGAAACCCTACCGGATCGCGCCCTTGCGCTTGAGGTCCCGGAACAGGAACAGGCCGCCGATGATGGGGTGGCGGCGGTGCCATGGCTTGATCTCGACGGTGACGCCGGAGTGGCGGGTGATCTTCCACGCGAGGTAGTCGATGCCGCCGGTGAAGGTGGCGGTGGCCTTGATGAGGCGGAGCGCGGAGAGCAGCTTGCCTTGCAGACTGCGCAGCGACCAGGCGACGCTGCCGATGAGGCGCTGGGTGCCGGTGGCGGTGGGAAGCTGCACTTGATCTCCCGCCACGGTGGCCGGGATGCCGGCGGCACGGAGCGCGGGCGCGGTGATGGCGAGGTAGTAGTCCGGCGCGAGGTCGAAGAGCTCCAGGCCCTTGCCCTTCTTCTCGGCGCGCAGTTCGGAGCCGTAGGTGAGCGCAAAGGCGGCAACCCAGAGATCGCGGATCGTAGAGCTGGCGGGCAGCATGGGTCGAGCGGCGCGCAGCAAGGTTGCCGGGGCCTGAGCGACGGCGTTGGCGACGGTTCGGATCAGGTCAGGCCGCCCTTCCCGCACCCAGACGAGCATGGATGGCTGAGCAAAGCGCGCCCACACCGAGACGTTGAAGCACGCCGGGCTGGCGAGCTGGCAGAAGTGCGCTGTACTGAGCACGGCGTACTTGGCGCGGTAGGTCACGCCCTCGATTGTCTCTTCCGCATAGAAGACGTTGGGCGGAATGAGGCGGTTGGCGATGGCAAGGCCGGTGCTGCCATAGGCGTGGCGGTAGCCGTCCACCAGCACGTAGAAATCGAGCAGCGTGCCGGAGAGGTCTCCGGTGCGCAGGGCCGAGCCGTAGAACAGCACGGCCTCGGCGGCCGCGCCGTAGCGCTGCGCCACACGCCCGGCGAAGGCGGAAACCACGGGATGCGCAGGCGTTGCCAGTTGCGCGGCGACGAGGTCCGTTAGCGCCTCCGACGGGAGATGTTCTTTTACGGCCGTGCCGGTCATTGCTCGTCTGCCAGCTGAATTGAGGTGCGCGCCGTGACGGATGCTATGCGCGTCCCTTGTAAATTATAGGGGATTCCAAGGGGGCTATAGCCCCCCCTGGCAGATATCCTTCTCTTACGCCGCCAGAGACAGGAACGGCTGCGGTGCGGTCTGGGTGAGGACGATCGGGCGGCCGGGGGCGGCCTTGTAGATCTCGCCATCCAGCAGCACGGCCGGATCGCGGCCTTCGATGCGGATTTCCGAGGAGCCGTCCAGATGCAGGCCGGGGGTGTCCTCGACCTTTTCCTTGCGCATCAGCAGCATGGAGACGGCCGTGCGCAGGATGCTCATGCGGTTCTGCTCCAGGCACATCAGCTTGAGCGCGCCGCCGGTGGCGGCTTCCTTCGGGCGGATGCCGAGTAGCAGCTTCTCCAGCGTCGTGACGAGGAGGACGAAGAAGCGCCCTTCATAGGTGCCGACGCCCTCCACCGTGACCTTGAGCGGCTCGGATCGCACCGGGGAAAAGGACGACTTGCCCCCGATGAGCACGCCGGTGAGGGTCGCGATGGCGGCCAGAACGTGGGAGATCTTGTTGGACAGGCCGAGCGGATAGATCTTGTTCCGGCAGAACAGCAGCGCGCTGAGCAGCCCTGCCCCGCCCAGGAACATGCCGAGCACGGGTCGGTTGCCGCGTCCGTCCGACAGGGCGATGAGGCGACGCTTCACCACGTGGGCGGAGACGTCTCCGCCCGCGATCTCGACGATGCGGTCCAGTGCCTTGAGCGGGTCGCCTTCCGCGCCGAGATCGGCGGCGATGAGGTTGGTCTTGCCGTTGGGCAGCACCGCGACCGGCGGCAGGTCGTCACCGAACGGGCGGGCGTGGTACAGCTCGGTCAGGGTGGCCTGAACGGTGCCGTCCCCGCCGTTGATGACCAGCACTACCGGCTTGCAGGACGCGATGACCTTCAGCGCCTCCGGGATCTCGTTGATGTCGCTCAGCTCGACGTGGAAGATATTCGGACGCGACGCAACGAATTCACGGACGCGAGGCAACAGGTCCTTGTTTCTGGTCGATAATGGATTGGTTAACAGTGCAACCAGTGACATGGACTACTCAGCCTCCCGAATCGGCTTCACACTGAGGCCGGAGACATAATTCAGAACAATTTTCATGACGCCGACCGAGGCCGGCGGCTTGAACGCCACCTGGCTGGCGGACGGCTTGGCCAGCTTGAGCTTGGGATTGTTGGACACGCCGAAGCCGTCGCTCCACAGGTCGGTCTTACCGTCAAGGTCGCGGTCATGGAGAATGGAGACGGCGTAGGTGGGATGCTTGCCCGGCAGCGGCACGCAGACGGTCAGGTCACCGCTGGCCGGAACGGGCACATCGAACTTCACCAAGTGTTTGCCGGATTTCAGGAAATCATCCTCTACCCCGCGGAACACCTTCACGCGCACCTGCCCCACATGATCCTTGAAACCGGTCACGGTCAGCAGCAGGGCCGGAGCGGACGCACCGGCCTCGCAGTTCGCGGCATACGGGCCTTGCATGCCAGACTGCGCCGGGGCGGCCTGCGCAACTGCTGCTGGTAGCACCAGCAAGGCCAGAGCGGAGACGAGCATCCTCAGGCTGCGATTTTTCATGTGACCTCTTCCCTTTGGCGGGCTATACCCAGCCCACAACTATTCTCTGTGAGGGTCGTTCGCGGCCAAAGTTTGACCAATCGGCGACAATACCGCGATGATCAACCGCCTTGACCGTTACATCTCGCGCCTGATCCTGGTTCCGCTCCTTGCGACCCTGGTGGTGTCAGCGCTGCTGCTGCTGCTCGACAAGATGTTGCGGCTGTTCACCTTCGTCATGGATGAAGGCGGGCCGGTGACGGTCGTCTGGCAGATGCTGGGCAACCTCATTCCGCAGTATCTGGCGCTCGGCATCCCTATCGGGCTGCTGCTGGGCACTACCCTCGCCTTCCGCAAGCTGGCGACGGGCAGCGAGATGGATGCCGTCATCTCCTCAGGCGTTTCGCACCTGCGGCTTCTGAGAATGCCGTTCCTCTACGCCACGCTGCTGGCCGTGGTGACGCTGTGGCTGGTGGGCTTCATCCAGCCGTACAGCCGCTATGCCTACGAAGGGTTGCGCTTCGAGCTGCGCTCGGGCGCGCTGGGGGCCAGCATCAAGGTGGGCGACTTTGCCCATCTGGGCAAGAAACTGACGCTGCGCATCGAGGAATCCCGCGAAGGCGGCCGGGTGCTTTCGGGCATTTTCGTGCATGCCGTGGACAAGCACAATGCCATCCTGACCGCTTCGGCCGCCCAGGGCACCTTCCTGGCGACGGACGATCCGAATATCGTGCTGTTCCGCCTGTTCAACGGCGAGCTGGTTCACCGCGACGCCAAGGGGAACACCCAGCGCATTCTCCAGTTCGACCAGCACGACCTGCCGGTGGACCTGCCGGAGTTCGAGGCGTTCCGCGCCCGGGGCAACGAGTATCTGGAGATGACGCTGCCGGAGCTGGTGATCACGCAGGGCAACACCACCATGACGCCCGAGGCGAAGCTGGAGGCCAACGCCAACTTCCACCGCCGGCTGGTGCAGGCGGCGGTGCTGTTCGTCATCCCGTTCCTGGCGATGGCCATGGCCATTCCGCCCAAGCGCAGCACATCCGCGATCGGCGTGTTCGCCGGAATCGTCATTCTGGTCGTTTACAACGAGATATCGGAATTTTGCGAGAAGATCAGCGGCGACGGTGTGGTTCATGCGGCCGTGGCCCAGTGGGTGCCTTACACGCTCTTCGCCCTTTACAGCGTCTGGCTGTTCCGGCAGGTGGCCTACAAGGTTGGAGAGCCGCCGATCGGACGCCTGATCCGCATCGGCGACAAGACGTCCAAACTGCTGAAGCGCCTGATTGCTCTCTTCCGCCGCCGGCGGAAACTCGCTCACTAACGGGCAGGATACATGCGGCTGTTCCCTTCACTCACCTTGACGCGTTACCTCGGGCAGATGTTCATCGTCCGGGTGCTGGCTTTCATGATCGGCCTCGTGATGATCCTGCAGACGCTGGATCTGCTGTCGGAATCGGACAAGATCCTGTCGGTTCAGGGCAACGGCTACCCCGCGCTGCTGCATTACGTGAGCCTGCGCCTGCCCCAGCTGATCTCGCAGTTCCTGCCGTTCTCGGTGCTGCTGGGCACGCTGGTGACGCTGGCGACGCTGAACCAGAACAGCGAAGTGGTGGTGATGCGGGCCTCGGGCATTTCGGCCCATCAGGTGCTGGCCCCGCTGCTGGGGGCGGCGGCGCTGATCGGCATCGCCCACTTCACCTTCAACGAGACGGTGGTGGTGCGGTCCACCGCCGAGCTTCAGGCGTGGGAGCGCGTGGACTATGCGCCGCGCTCTGAGGAAGAACTGCCCGAGGGACAGGACATATGGGTGGCGGACGGCGCGACCATCATCCACGCCCGGGAGGCCATTCAGAGCAAGGGGCAGCTGATCCTGCCCGACTTTGAACTCTACGAACGCCAGGAAGGCAACCGCCTGACCCAGATCACGACTGCCGAGCGCGCCGTGTACAGCGATGGCGCGTGGACGCTGCACGGCGTGCGCGTCTACGGCCCGAACGGCGCGCCGGCAACGACCCAGCCCACCATGGCGTGGAACACCAACGTGCAGACCGACCGCTTCATGGCCGTGTCGGTGGACCCGGCGACCGTTTCGTACAGCCGCCTGCGGCAGGCCATCAGGGACCTGGCCGAAAGCGGCCGTCCGGTCGAGAGCCTGGAGGCCTCGCTCTACCACAAGATCTCCGGCCCCTTCTCCTCGGTGCTGATGCCGCTGCTGGCGGCGGTGTGCGCCTTCGGCGTGGTGCGCTCGGGCAAACTGTTCGTGCGCATCGTCATTGGCATGGCGCTGGGGTTCAGCTACTTCGTGGCGGATAACTTCATGCTGGCCATGGGCCAGTTCGGCACCGTGCCGCCGTTCCTTGCCGCCTGGGCGGCGCCGCTGCTGTTCTTCTGCATCGGCGAGAGCGTTCTGTTCCGGACCGAGGAATGACCGCCCCCACCCTGCAAGACGAACCCGCGGACATCGAGCGAAAGCCCGTCACCGAGGGCGAGGTTGCGCGCGGCGCGGCGACGGCGCTGCTTGCCCGCTTCGGCGCGGTGATCGAACTCATCAGCCAGCCCGCCTACACCTGGCTGTTCTCGGTTGCGACCTACGGCGTCTACACCGTGCTGTGGGCGGCGGTGAACATCGTCTCCAACATCGTCGATCTGGCCATGACCAGCGTGCTGCAGCGCGTGGTGCCGCAGGCCCGGAACGAAGAGGAAGCCCACGCCGCGGTGAAGGTGGCCATACTGGTCATCCTCGCGACCACCGTGCCGCTGGCGGCGCTGGGGTCCATCGCTGCGCCATGGCTGGCGAAGGTGGTGAATGCCGCGCCCAAGGATCAGGAAACGCTGGCGCTGGCCATCGGCCTGTTCGCCTGGGCGCTGCCGCTGTGGACCTTCATGGAGGTGGCGGGATCAGCCATGCGGGCGCGGCGCGCCTTCGGGCCGGAGATCCGCCTCAAGGTATTCTACGAGCAGGCCAGCCGCCTCGTCTTTGCGTTCCTATGCTTCGGGCTTGGCCTGCAAAGCCTCGGGCTGGTGGTGGCTCACCTCGCCTCGCTGCTGTTCATCTCCGCCCTGTCCCTGCGCCTGCTCGGCAAATACTATGACCTGAAGCTGGTGCTGCGCGCCCGCGTGCCGACGGGCATGGTGCCGGACATGCTGACCTATGGCCTGGCGGTGCTGCCCGGCAACATCCTGAAGCGCTGCTATTCCGACCTGCCGCCCATTCTGCTCAACCTGCTGCTGCCCGGCGTGCAGGGCGCAACGGCGGCGGCGCTCTACGGCATCGCCCGCAAGGTGGCCAGCATCATGCAGATGGTGAAGCTGAGCTTCGGCTACGTGATGGCCCCGCTGGCCTCGGCCCAGAAGGCGGCCGTCGATGCCGCGTCCGTCGCCCCGCTCTATGGCTTCTCCACTCGTCTTGCCATGGCTGGGATCCTGCCGCTGATGGCGGCGGTCATCGGCCTGTCGCAGGAGATCCTGCTGCTGTTCGCGCCCGAGGCGCGGGCGGCGCTGGCACTGGTGGTCATCCTCTCGGTCGGCCGCACCGTCGAGGCGCTGCTCGGCCCCAGCTCCGCCATCATGGAAGTGATCGGCCAGCGGCGGCTGTTGCTGTGGAACAGCGGCATCGGCCTCGTCAGCTGGATCACGCTGGCGCTGGTGCTGACCCCGACGTTCGGCGCGGTGGGCATGGCGATCTCGGTGGCGGTCTCGCTGAACGTGGTGGCCCTGCTCTCCCTGCTGCAACTCCACTGGTCGCACCGGCTGCATCCGTTCCAGCCGCCGTTCTGGCGCACCTTCTTCGTCAGCGCGCTGGCGGCCCTGCTGGTGCTGACGAGCGAGGCGGCGGTGAGCCAGTGGTCGGAAGCTGCGGGCGCGGTGGTGGCGGTGGTCATGTTCGCGGCAAGCTTCTGGCTTTCCCTGCGGTTCGGCCTGTGCCAGCCGGACCGGGCCGCGCTCGGCCGCTTTGCCAAGTGGATGCGCATCAAGGTGTAGGACGCCTTGCGGCCATTCGTTGCAGGCCCAAAATCCGCCATAGTGATGGCCCATCGAGACTCGGAACGGCCTTTCAGGAGTTGCCCGCGTGCTGACCACTGCCACGACCATCGAGATCCGCCCGGTTGAGACCAAAGCCGATCTTGACGCTTTCGTCCGTCTGCCCTGGGCGCTCTACAGGAACGATCCGCAGTGGGTGCCGCCGCTCATCGGCGAGGTGAAGGGCCTGCTCTCGGAGAAGTCCAACCCCTACTTCGGCCACGCCAAGGCGCGCTACTGGCTGGCGCTGCGCGACGGCAAGCCGGTGGGCCGCATCTCCGCCCAGATCGATGAACTGGTGCAGCAGCACATGGGGCAAGGCATCGGCCAGTGGGGCATGTTCGAGTGCGAAGACGACCCCGAGATTGCCGCCAGACTGCTGGAGACCGCCGAAAGTTGGCTGAAGGCGGGCGGCATGACCGAGGCCATGGGCCCGTTCAGCCTCTCCATCTGGGACGAGCCGGGCCTGCTGGTTGACGGCTTCGAGCATCCGCCGCTGCTGATGACCCCGCACCACCTGCCCTACTACGCCGGGCTGGTGGAGGGTCAGGGCTACGCCAAGGTGAAGGACCTCTACGCCTACGACCTGGACATCACGACGGGCTTCCCGGAGCGGATCCAGCGCATCGTGGCGGCGGGCGACAAGAACCCGCGCATTCGCATCCGCAAGGCCGACCCGTCCCGCTTCGAGCAGGAAGTGCGGCTGGTGCTGGAAATCCTGAACGATGCCTGGTCCGACAACTGGGGCTACATCCCGCTGACCGAGGCCGAGATCGCCTACGCCGCCAAGAAGATGAAGCCGCTGGTGAAGCCGGATCTGGTGCGCATCTGCGAGTTCGAGGGCAAGCCCGCCGCCTTCATGCTGACCCTGCCGGACCTGAACGAGCTGCAGCGCGACCTTGACGGCCGCCTGTTCCCGTTCGGCTGGGCCAAGCTGCTGTGGCGGCTGCGCAAGCCGTTCACCCAGCGCGTTCGCGTACCGCTCATGGGCGTGCGCAAGGAATTGCAGGCCAGCCGCAACGGCGCGCTGATGGCGATGATGCTGATCGAGCACATTCGCCGCGATGCGGTGGGCGTGTTCTCCAACCGGGGCGAGCTTTCGTGGATTCTGGAGGACAATCTGCCGATGCGGAATATCCTCGAGAACATTGGCTGCTTCATTTACAAAACGTACCGCATCTACAGCAAGCCTCTGGTCTGACGCTGAAAATGGACGAAAACACCTCCCCGGCGGCCTCCGAGACGACGCCGCGCAAGACCGTTCGCCAGTCCCTGCGGGCCTACTTCCTGACCGGCATCGTCGTTGCCGCGCCGGTGCTGATCACGCTGTACCTGCTGACCACCGTCATCGGCGCGATCGATGAGCTGATCACCCCCCTGCTGCCGCCCGAGGTCGCCCGCATCGGCGTGCCGGGCGTCGGCGTGGTCGTGGTCGTCGTCGGCCTCACCCTGCTGGGCGCCGTCACCGCCAACGTCATCGGCACCTGGCTGCTGAGGATGTGGGAATACCTGCTCAACCACACGCCGGTGATCCGCGCCATCTACCGCCCGGTGAAGCAGGTGTTCGAGACGGTCATCGGCCCCGGCGGCATGTCCTTCCGCGAGGTGGTGCTGATTGAATACCCCGGCGCGGGCCGCTGGGTGACCGGCTTCGTCTCCGCCGTCGCGCCCAAGGACGTGGCCGACCACGTGCGCCGCGACCTTGGCTGCGACCAGTCTGACGAGGTGGTGAGCGTGTATGTGCCGACCGCCCCCAACCTCTATGCCGGGTTCGTGGTGTTCCAGCCCCGCAGCCGCCTGCGCACGCTCGACATGAGCGTGGAGGAAGGCGTGAAGCTGGTCGTCTCCTTCGGCATCGCCGGGCAAGGCGACAAGGCGAAGGCCAAGGGGATCAAGTAGGGTTTTCTCGTGGGGGTCTGTGACCCCCACACCCCCTTGCGTTTTATCGGGCCGCACCCGGTCTTGCCGGTGAGCCGACAGGCTGACGGGTGGTATCGTTAAAAACCTATTGACATTGCAAAACCCCTGTGAGACAAGGGATGAGCCTTGGCAGTGTAGTGCCTGAGGCGGTTGGTCTCGCGTCCCTGTTCCAGTGCGTTGTTTGCAAACCGATGCAGGATGGGGGCGAGGATGAAGAGCTTTCTGATTTACATGATTGCGCTGGTGCTGGGCGTGCTTGCCCAGCCCGCGCTTGCATCCCTCGCCGCCAGTCTTTTAACCGGACCGCAGCAGCCCGGCGGCAACGTCGCGCTCCATGAGATAGAGCAGCGTGCGGGCAGCCTCGCCTCGGGGCGATGTGAGCGCGGGGTCCTTCATGGAGAGAACGCGGGCGTCATCCCTTGCGACTTCCAGCAGATCACCGTGGATCATGGGATCGGCGAGCTTGAAGTCCGGGAAGCCGGACTGGCGGGACCCCAGGATTTCACCCGCGCCGCGCAGGCGCAGGTCCTCCTCGGCGATGCGGAAGCCGTCATCGGTTTCGCGCATCATGGCGAGGCGGGCGCGTGCGGTCTCGCCCACGTTGGTGCCGCGCAGCAAGAGGCAGGTGGACTTGCCGGAGCCGCGACCGACGCGGCCGCGCAGCTGGTGCAGCTGGGCAAGGCCGAAGCGCTCGGCCTGCTCGATGATGATGAGGGTGGCGTTGGGCACGTCGACACCGACTTCGATGACGGTGGTGGCAACGAGCACCTTGATCTCGCCGGACTGGAAGGCCGCCATGACGGCATCCTTCTCCGCGCCCTTCATCTTGCCGTGGACGAGGCCGATGGCGGAGCCGAAGCGCTGCTGCAGGTCGGCCGCCCTCGCCTCGGCGGCGGCAAGGTCCACCTTCTCCGATTCTTCCACCAGCGGGCAGACCCAGTAAGCCTGCGCGCCGGTCGAGATGGCGCGGGCAAGACCGGCGTACACGTCCTCCAGACGGTCGAGCGAGATGACGCGGGTGTCGATGGGCTGGCGTCCGGGCGGGCGCTCGTCCAGCTTGGACACATCCATCTCGCCGTAGAGCGTGAGGGTGAGCGTGCGCGGGATCGGCGTTGCGGTCATGGCGAGCAGGTGCGCCGGAACCGGGGCCTTCTGGGTGAGCATGAGGCGCTGGTGGACGCCGAAGCGGTGCTGCTCGTCGATCACCGTGAAGCGCAGGTTGTGGTAGTGCACGTCTTCCTGAAAGATGGCGTGGGTGCCGACGAGAATGTCGATCTCGCCCGCGGCCAGCTTTTCGAGGAGCGCCGCGCGGCCCTTCCCCTTCTCCCGCCCGGTCAGGAGGGCGATGCGCACGGGCACGTCCCCGATCAGCTTGGTCAGCGTGGCGAAGTGCTGGCGGGCCAGGATTTCGGTGGGCGCGAGCAAGGCGGACTGCGCCCCGCATTCGGCGGCGTCCAGCATGGCGATGAGCGCGACGAGCGTCTTGCCCGAGCCGACATCGCCCTGAAGCAGGCGCAGCATGGGCTCGGGGCTGGCCAGATCGCGGCGCACGTCCTCGAACGCGCGGGCCTGCGCGCCGGTCGGCTGGAACGGGAGCTGGGCCAGCACCTGGCTGACGAGACGGCCATCGCCCACGAGGGGTTCGGTCCGGCGCTTGCGGGTGCGGCCGCGCAGCAGGGCAAGGGCCAGCTGGTTGGCGAACATCTCATCGTACGCCAGCCGCTCGCGCCCCTCATAGGTGCCCTCGCCCGCGTGGATTTCGGTGAGCGCGTCCCGCCAGGCGGGCCAGCTGCGGCGCTGGGCCAGCTCGGGGTCGATCCACTCCGGCAGGACGGGCGTCTTCTCCAGCGCGGCCTGCACGCAGGTGCGCATGCGCTTGTTGGTGACGCCCTCGGTCAGGCCATAGACGGGCTCGCGCGCCGGGATCTGGGCGAACTGGTCGGCCTCCACGATGTAATCCGGGTGGACCATCTGCATCATGGCCCCGAACCGCTCCAGCTTGCCGGAGACCAGCCGCTCGCTTCCCACGGGCAGACGCTTGGACAACGTGTTGCCGTAAGTGGAGAAGAACACGAGCGTAAGCGTTTCTCCCTCTGAATCATGACAAAGAACACGCACAGGGCTGCGCGGCCCACCCTGAACATGATCGGCCACGGTCACGGCAACGGTGCCGGTGGTGCCCTCGCGCGCATACCGCAGGCTCGGCCACAGCGGCCGTTCCACAACGTCAACAGGCAGGTGGAAGATCAGATCGACCACCCTGTCCAGCTTGATGCGGTTCAGTTGCTTCGCCAGCGCGGCTCCAACGCCTTTGAGCGTGGTGGCTGGGGCAAAGAGAGGAAAAAGACTATCCGGGCGCATTGTCTCAGGCTTCAAACTCGGCACACCTTAGCCTAAGGTGCGCCCCCGCTCTATACACAGGATGACAGAACATGACTTCGGATCTTGAAGCCCGCAAACGCCGGCTGCTCTTCCGCGCCAATCACCGGGGGACCAAGGAAGCCGATATCATGATCGGCAGCTTCGTGCAGGCCAATCTTGCCTCCATGTCGCTGGAGGACGTGATGTGGTTCGAGCGTTTCCTGGAAGAGAACGACGTGGACATCATGGCTTGGATGATCGGCCGCCAGCCGCCGCCGGCCCAGTATGAAGGCCCGATCATGGATGCCATGCGCCGCCTTGATTACATGCCGGTAAACAATTGAGCGCCCCGGCCCAGTGATCGACCCGAACCAGATCGTCGAAGCCCCGGCCAGCCTGACGCTGGCCGGAAGTGTTGAAGGCTTCGTGCCCTGGCTGCTGGCGGACCTCGCCCGGGCGGCCGGGACCTCCGCGCGGGTGGTGTACATCGCCCGCGACGACCAGGCGGCCCACCAGATTGCGGACACGGCGCCCTACTTCGCGCCGGAGCTGGAGGTCATCTACCTTCCAGCGTGGGACTGCCTGCCGTACGACCGCGCGTCTCCGGCCACCCGCGTGGTGGCGGACCGGCTGGCGGCGCTGGCCCGGATTGCGGGCAAGCGCAGCGACAAGCCGCAGCTGCTGGTAACGACGGTCAACGCCGCCATCCAGAAGACGCTGAAGCCGGAGCGCATCCGGAAGCTGGTGCGCAGGATCGCGGTGGGCGACGCCTTCAGCCGGGAAAGCCTGACCTCCCTCCTGATGGCCGCGGGCTACGTGCGCGCGGACACGGTCGTTGAGGCGGGCGAGTTCGCCGTGCGCGGCGGCATCGTTGACGTGTACCCGGCGGGCATGGACCTGCCGGTGCGTCTCGATTTCTTCGGCGACGAGATTGATTCCATTCGCCGATTCGAACCGGCCGACCAGCGGACGGTGGAGCGGATCGAGACGTTCACCCTGATGCCGGTGAACGAGGTGCTGCTGGACGAGGACTCCGTCCGCCGCTTCCGCCAGCGCTATGTGGAAGCCTTCGGCGCGGTGCTGGGCCATGACCCGCTTTACGCCGCCGTCTCCGAGCAGCGCCGCCTCACCGGCATGGAGCACTGGCTGCCCCTGTTCGAGGAAGAGCTGGCGACGCTGTTCGAATACCTCGGCCAGAAGGATGTGATCGTTCTGGACGCTCTGGCGGATTCGGCCGCCAAGACGCGCTTCGAGGCGATCAACGACTACTACGATGCCCGCCGCACCGCCCTGCTGGCGGACAAGGGCAGCTATCATCCGCTGAAGCCCGACCAGCTGTACCTGACGCTGGAGCGCTGGCACGAGACGCTGGCCGAGGTGCGCGCCCATGGGGTGACGCCGTTCGACCAGCCGCCCTCGCCCACTGTTGCCAGCTTCGACACCCATGCGGCGCACGACTTCGCGCCCGAGCGGCAGAACAACCCGGGCGGCGTGTTCAAGGCCGTGGGCGCGCACCTGGAGCAGCTTCGCAAGAGCGGCAAGAAGGTGATTCTGGCCAGCTATACCGAGGGCTCGCGCGAGCGGCTCGAGGGGCTGCTGACCGACCATGGCGTCAAGCCGCTGATCTATGCGGACAGCTGGCAGGAAGCGCTGGGCGCGGGCACGAAGGGCGTCTCGCTCATCGTGCTGGGGTTGGACCACGGCTTCTCCACGCAAGACGTGGCGGTGCTGACCGAGCAGGACATCCTCGGCGACCGGCTGGTGCGCAAGCGCCGCCGCAGCCGCAAGGCCGACAACTTCCTCACGGAAGTGACCGCGCTCAACACCGGCGACCTGGTGGTGCACACCGAGCACGGCATCGGCCGCTACGAGGGACTGGCCACCATCGAGGTGGGCGACGCGCCGCACGACTGCGTGCTGCTGATCTATGCGGACGGCGACAAGCTGTACGTGCCGGTGGAGAACATCGAGGTTCTGACCCGCTACGGCTCCGACAGCGAGGGCGTGACGCTCGACAAGCTGGGCGGCGCGGCCTGGCAGGCGCGCAAGGCCAAGTTCAAGGAGCGCATCCGCGAGATTGCGGGCGAGCTGCTGAAGGTGGCCGCCGAGCGCCTGCTGCGCAAGGCGGACGTGATCGAGACCGAATCCGGCAGCTGGGCCGAGTTCTGCGCCCGCTTCCCCTATGTGGAGACGGAAGACCAGGTCAAGGCGGTGAACGACGTGCTGGAGGACCTGTCCTCCGGCAAGCCGATGGACCGGCTGGTGTGCGGCGACGTGGGCTTCGGCAAGACCGAAGTGGCGCTGCGCGCGGCGTTTGCTGCCGCCATGGCAGGCAATCAGGTGGCGATCATCGCGCCGACGACCCTTCTGGCGCGCCAGCACGCCGCCACCTTCGAGGCGCGGTTCAACGGCTTTCCGCTCAAGATCGGCAAGCTGTTCCGCCTCGTCAGCCAGAAGGAGCAGACCGCCACCAAGCAGGGACTGGCGGACGGCACGGTCGATATCGTGATCGGCACCCACGCGCTGCTGGGCAAGGGCATCACCTTCAAGCGGCTGGGCCTCGTGATCGTGGACGAGGAGCAGCACTTCGGCGTGACCCACAAGGAAAAGCTGAAGCAGCTGCGCGCCGACGTGCACGTGCTGACGCTGACCGCAACGCCCATTCCGCGCACGCTGCAGATGGCGATGACGGGCCTGCGCGAGTTGTCGCTCATCGCGACGCCGCCGGTCGACCGTCTGGCGGTGCGCACCTACGTGGCCCCATGGGACGACGTGGTGATCCGCGAGGCGTTGCTGCGCGAGCACTATCGCGGCGGCCAGAGCTTCATCGTGGTGCCGCGCATCTCTGACCTGCAGGAGATCGAGACCTTCCTGCGCGAGTCCGTGCCGGAGGTGAAGTTCATCACCGCCCACGGCCAGATGGCGGCCGGCGACATCGAGGAGCGGATGACCGCCTTCTATGACCGCCAGTATGACGTGCTGCTCTCCACCACCATCGTGGAGTCCGGCCTCGACATTCCGAGCGCCAACACCATGATCCTCTACCGGGCGGACATGTTCGGCCTCGCCCAGCTCTACCAGCTGCGCGGGCGCGTCGGCCGCTCCAAGGTGCGCGCCTATGCGTACATGACGACCGACCCCAAGACGCCCCTCACCCCGACCGCAGAGAAGCGGCTGCAGGTGCTCTCCAGCCTGGAAGGGCTCGGCGCGGGCTTCCAGCTGGCCAGCCACGACCTCGACATCCGTGGCGCGGGCAACCTGCTGGGCGACGAGCAGTCCGGCCACATCCGCGAGATCGGCTTCGAGCTGTATCAGCAGATGCTGGAAGAGGCGATCACCGCCGCGCAGGCCCGGGCCTCGGGCGTGCGGGAGGATCAGATCGAGCAGGAGGAGTTCTCGCCGCAGATTACCGTTGGCGCGAGCATCATGATCCCGGAGCATTACGTGCCGGACCTGACCGTGCGCATGGGCCTCTACCGGCGCATCGGCGAGCTGACGACGCGCACCGAGATCGACTCCTTCGCCGCCGAGATGATCGACCGCTTCGGCAAGATGCCGCGCGAGTTCAAGAACCTTCTCTATGTGGTTGAAACCAAGGCCTATTGCCGGATCGCGGGCATTGCAAAGCTAGATGCGGGACCGCGCGGTGCGATCGTCACCTTCCGCAACGACCAATTCGCCAACCCGGCAGGCCTTGTGGCCTACCTCACCAAGCTGAAGGGCACGGCAAAGCTCCGGCCCGACCACAAGCTGGTGGTGGCCCGGCCGTGGTCAGAGGAGAAGGACCGCCTCTCGGGCGCGCTGTCCCTCTCCAAGGGGCTGGCCAAGGTGGCGCGTCAGGCGACCGCCGCCGCCTGAGCCGGCTGTTCCAGTTCGATGCTGACCGAGGGGGAGCTTCTGCTCCCCCTTCGTTTATGTGGCGCGCGGGCTGCGGGCGGCCCTTTCACGAGAAAGCAATTTCATCGATCAGTCGAGAGGCAAGGCACCGGGCCGACGGCGTAGAAAAGCGCGAGAAATTGCCTGTTTTATGTCGAGCAGATGAATAGACAAATCGAAAAAATTGCAATTCCTGCGATGATGTGATAGCTCAGAACGATCAACAAAAATCACAGGAGGAACCAACGCGGCAATGTTGGGTAAAAACGCCATCTATCCCGCTTGTGGCCCAGATGCCATTTTGAATGGAAAATGTGGGCCTTCCAAGACTACCCCTGCCTTCACGATTACAAATTACCTTCGTAATATTTCCTCTGTTCTGCTGGGCATTTTGGCCAGCAACCTGAGCGTCGCGGCCAGCCGTTACCGCTGCATCCCTCCATCCGCGCTCTGATTTTTACAAAATCAATTAATCGACGCCTCCGCTGTCTTCAGCGGCCGGGCTTGTCCGTCTTTGCGTAAAGGTGATCAAACATGTCTGAACAAAAGCGAGTTGCCATTATCGGTGCAGGTCCGTCCGGGCTTGCCCAGCTTCGTGCCTTCCAGTCCGCCAAGGCCAAGGGCGCGGCCATCCCCGACATCGTCTGCTACGAGAAGCAGAAGGACTGGGGCGGCATGTGGAACTACACGTGGCGCACCGGGCTGGATGAGAACGGCGAGCCGGTGCACGGCAGCATGTACCGCTACCTCTGGTCCAACGGTCCGAAGGAATGCCTTGAGTTCGCCGACTATTCCTTCGACGAGCATTTCAAGCGGCCGATCTCCTCCTACCCGCCGCGCGAGGTTCTGTGGGACTATATTCAGGGCCGCGTGAAGAAGGCGGGCGTGCGGGATCACATCCGCTTCAATACGGCGGTCAAGTCCGTGACGTTCGATGAGGCGACCCGTAAGTTCACCGTGACCGCGATGGACTACACCGCCGACCGGCTGACGTCGGACGAGTTCGATTACGTTGTCGTGGCGACGGGCCACTTCTCGACACCTCATGTGCCGGAGTTCGAGGGCTTCGATCGCTTCCCCGGCCGCATTCTGCACGCCCATGACTTCCGCGACGCGGCGGAGTTCAAGGGCAAGGACGTGCTGCTGGTGGGCTCCAGCTACTCGGCGGAGGATATCGGCTCCCAGTGCTACAAGTACGGCGCGAAGTCGATCACGACCAGCTACCGCACCAAGCCGATGGGCTACCAGTGGCCGGAGGGGTGGACCGAAAAGCCGCTGCTGGAGCGGGTGGAGGGCAACATCGCCCACTTCAAGGACGGCAGCAGCCGCCACGCGGATGCAATCATTCTCTGCACGGGCTACCAGCACGACTTCCCGTTCCTGCCGGATGAGCTGCGCCTGAAGACCAACAACCGCCTGTGGCCGCTGGGCCTTTATGAAGGCGTGGTGTTCACCGCCAACCCGCAGCTCATGTACCTGGGCATGCAGGACCAGTGGTACAGCTTCAACATGTTCGACGCGCAGGCCTGGTTCGCGCGGGACGTGATGCTGGGCCGCATCGCCCTGCCCGGCCGCGACGACATGGATCAGGCCAACCTGCGCTGGCGCGAGACGGAAGAAGCGATCGCAACCGACGCCGAGGCCTTCGAGTTCCAGGGGGCCTATATCGAGCGGCTGATCGGCATGACCGACTACCCGTGGTTCGACATCCGCGCGGTCAACCAGATCTTCCTGCAGTGGAAGAAGGACAAGAAGGCCGACATCATGGGCTACCGGGACAAGACCTACACCTCGGTCCTGACCGGCACCAAATCGACGCCGCATCACACGCGCTGGCTGGAAGCGCTGGACGACTCGCTGGAGGCTTACCTGCGCCAGAGCCCGAAGGCGTCGGTTGCCATCAACCGCCAGCCCCAGCAGGGCCGCAAGGTTGCAAAGCCGGCGGAGCCGAAGCGTCAGAACGCCGCGTAACTGCTTTAAAAGTCAGAGAAACTGCGGGAGGGGACGAGCGCCCCTCCTGCTGGCCCCGCAGGTTGCCGGGACTCAGTTCTCGTCGTTGGCGGCCTCGCCTGGCACCCCGGCGCTTTCGGCCTCAAGCTGGTCGAGCACGCCGATCAGGGCCTCGGTGGACTGGACGCCGGTGGCGACCCACTTGCCCTGGAAGATGAGCGTCGGGATGCCGCGCACGCCGATCTCGCGCGCATTGTTGAAGCCGGCGCGGACCGGCTCAAGGTCCGTATCGGTGGCCAGCAGGCTGCGCACATCCTCCCCGCTCAGGCCGACGTCCTCGGCAAGATTGGCGAGCACCTCATGCTCCCCAATGTCGAGCCCTTCCTCGAAGTAAGCCTCGAACAGGCGCTGGGCCATGTCCGCGGCCAGATCGTGCTCCTGTGCCCAGCGCAGCAGGCGATGCGCGTCGAGCGTGTTGGGAATGCGCTGGATGCGATCGAAGCGGAAGTCGATGCCCGCGGCCTGACCGTGCTCGCGCACCGCGTCCTGATGGGCGGCCAGCTGCTGGTCGGAGCCGAGCTTGGATCGCAGATACTCCATCCGGTCGACACCGCCCACGGGCACGTCCGGCGCAAGCTGATAGGGCAGCCACAGAACCGAGATGGCGTATTCGGAACGTTCCGCAAGCGCCATATCGAGATTGCGCTTCCCGATGTAGCACCAGGGGCAGACGAAGTCGGAGATGAAGGCGATTTCTAGCATGGGCGCACACTGACCACAGGAAGCCTGCGGGTCAAGCGCAACGGCCCGAAAATTGAGCGGACATACTACCCACGGCCATCCGCCTGCCGGGGCGGCGGCCCGGCGCTCTGGTTCCACTCCGCCACGAACTCCTCCAGACGGCTGGCGGCCAGCGGCGGCGAGCAGAGATAGCCCTGGTAGCAGTTACAGCCTTCCCGGCTGAGCAGGTTGAGCTGGGCTTCGGTTTCAACGCCCTCGGCGATAACGCCGATGCCGAGCGAGCGGGCCAGCTCCACGAGGCTGTGAATGACGATGCGATCCCGCTTCTGGCTGGTCAGATCGTTGATGAACTGCTTGTCCACCTTCAAGTAATCGAGCGGAAGCGACTTGAGGTAGGCGAGCGAGGAATAGCCGGTGCCGAAGTCATCGATCGCGATGTGAACCCCGCTGCTGCGCAGGCGGCCGAGCGTGCGCGCCGCCATTTCGAGATTCTCCACGATGGCGGTCTCGGTGACTTCCAGCGTCAGGCGCGAGGGCGGAACCCCCGCATCCGACAAGGCGCTGAGCACCTGCGCATCGAAGGTCTCCTCCCCCAGTTGTGCCGCCGAGACGTTGACAGAGACGCGCAGGCTCGCCCGCTCGGGGTCGGTCCAGCGCGCGATCTCGGCGAGCGCCATGCGCAGGATGCTGTCATCGAACTGCGCCATGATCTCGGCGTTTTCGGCGATGGTCAGCAACACGTCCGGCGCGACGACGCCGTGCTTGGGGTGATCCCAGCGCACCAGAGTCTCGACGCCGATGATGCGCCCGGTGGGGATTTCCACCTGCGGCTGATACACGAGGTCCAGATGGCCGTTGACCAGCGCGCTGTGTAGATCGGATTCGAGGCTGGCCATCAGCGCGGGCGGCGTCACATCGTTCTTGTTGAAGATGTGCAGGCTGTTGGGCCCCTGTGACTTGGCATGGCCGCGCGCCGCCCCTGCCCGCTGGAACAGGTCCGCCACGTCGTTCACGTCATCGTCCGCCAGCGCCAGACCCATGCGCGAGACCAGATGGACCACGCGCCCCGCGACCACATAGGGCCGCTCGAACGCGGACGTGAACCGCGCCGCCAGCGCCCGTGCGTAGTCCAGCAGGTTCGGCCCGGTGAGGATGACGCAGAATTCCGCGCCGTTCATGCGGCAGGGCACGCTGCGATGCGCCCCCTCCTGCTCAGCCTCGCCCGCCCCGGCGGCCATGGCTTCGCGGCGCAGGCGGCGGGCCACGGCCTGAAGCAGCATGTCGGCAATCTTGTGGCCATAGGCCGTGTTGATCTGGTCAAACCGGCGGATCGAGAGGCGCATGAGCGCGGCGGCAGGCTCAGGGCCGCGCTTCTCTGCAAGCAGCTGTTCCAGAATGGCGCGCGCGAAGTCCTGATTGGGCAGACCGGTCAGCGGATCGAAGTCTCCGCCGAGGGAGTCGAGCCCCAGCATGTCTCCGACCACCTCGACCGAGCCAAACAGCCCGGCAATCTGCCCGTCTTCGGCCAGCTTGGGGTAGACGTGGTGCAGCAGCTCGCGCACCGGAGTGTTCGGTCCCATGAACGAGAAGCGCACCTGACCGGGACGCCCGGTCTCGACGAACTCCTGAAAGGCCGCCAGAACCTGGCGCTTGCGCTCCGGATCGACGAAGCGCAGCAGCGCCTCGAGCCCGACGACGGTTGAGGGAATGCTGTCTCCGAGCACGCGGGCAAGACCGGGCGAAATCTGCACCTGATTGGTGATGCGATTCCACGACCAGGTCTGGTTCTCCAGCTGCTTGCCGCTCTCTGACTGACCCTGGGAGAGCAGATGATTGCGGATGGTGAGCCGCTCGGCCAGACGCACCGTCGCCGCGAGGTCGGACGCGGAGAAAGGTTCGCGCAAGAAATGGGTTGCGCCAATATTCTGAAGCGTGATCGCGGAGAAGGATGCATCGCTGTCCAGCAGCAGGACCATGCAGCCGCGGCGGCGGGCGATCACTTCCCCCATGGCCTGCATCAGCCGCAGGTCCGGTGCAACCTCTCCGCGCAGGTCACCGACAAGCACCTGAGCAGCGCTGCCGGCCAGCCATTGGGCCGCCTCGTGCCGCTCCGGACAGAGCACGACACGCAGGTCATCGGCCGTCAACGCGTTTGCCACCTCTCCGCCGCGCCTGGGCGAAAAGATGAAAACCGGCGGCACTGGCGCACCTGTGGTCATGACCGGAGTCAAGCTTTCTACCCTCCCCGAACAGCCCATTCCGACACAGTAGACTCAGCCTACAACGCCTTCATCTCGAATCAGAAACGCAAATTAATTATTTGCTAAGAACTAAACTGCAATTTGTGTAATGTGTAACGAAATCAGATGAGAAGTGCCTGCTAATGGCATGCAGCATCTTGGTTTTGTTTGCGGCAGCCAAAATGGCAACCGACATACACGGCAGAAGGTACGTGCAACTATGATACCAGCACTGAGCATTGCGGTATCCGGACTGATCGATGCCACGAATCGCGCCAACACGGCTGCGAGCAACATCGTCCGTGGCAGCACGACCGCCTCTTCCGCCTTCAGGCTGGACAGCATGGAAGCCGCTGCAAGCTACGCCCGCGCCTCCGGCCAGACGGACCCTGCTGCTCAGGGCGAAACCGGCGCTCAGGGTGAAACCGGCTCTGGCAGCACAGCGAATCTCGGCGGGCAGGCACACCCCATGCCACGCTACATTCCCTCCATGGCGGAAGACATGGTGATGATGCGCGAAGCCGTTCACGCCTACAAGGCCAATGCCAGCGTCATTCGCCAGCTGGATCAGGTGACCAGCGAGCTGATCGACGTGCTGAAGACCGACAAGCGGGGCTGACGAGCGGCGGCCCTTCCCGCCTTCATTTGTTCCGCCTTCATTTAATGTCTGCTTCTTTCAAGCCTTGGTCCCGCTGGGGCAAGCGCCTATATTCCCTGAGAACTGACCGCCCGGATCCATGGAGACCATCCGCTTGCAGCCTGTCATCCCGGCCAGCCCGAACGCCGGACCGCTGATCGACCCCTTCGGTCGGCGGGTGGACTACCTGCGCGTCTCGGTGACGGACCGCTGCGACTTCCGCTGCGTCTATTGCATGGCGGAGCACATGACCTTCCTGCCCAAGGCAGAGCTGCTGACGCTGGAGGAGCTGGACCGTCTGTGCAGCGCCTTCATCCGCCGCGGCGTGCGCAAGCTGCGCCTGACCGGGGGCGAGCCGCTGGTGCGGCGGAACATCATGAGTTTGATCCAAGCCCTTGGGCGGCATCTGAAAACCGGCGATCTCGAGGAACTGACCCTCACGACCAACGGCAGCCAGCTGGAGCGCTTTGCCGGGGACCTGTACGCCGCCGGGGTGCGGCGGGTGAACGTCTCCCTCGACACGCTGGACCCGGACCGGTTTCAGGAGATCACCCG
This sequence comes from Pedomonas sp., assembly GCF_036515995.1. NCBI lineage: Bacteria > Pseudomonadati > Pseudomonadota > Alphaproteobacteria > Sphingomonadales > Pedomonadaceae > Pedomonas > Pedomonas sp. Next base: position 29,100 of record NZ_DATBUP010000194.1, read on the forward strand.
CTGGGGCCGCCTGCCGCAGGTGCTGGGCGGCATCCGCGCCGCCAAGGAGGCCGGGCTGCGGGTGAAGATCAACACCGTGGCGCTGAAGGACACCAACGAGGCCGAGATCGAGACGCTGCTGGAGTGGTGCGCCCGGGAGGGACACGATCTCACGCTGATCGAAACCATGCCCATGGGCGAGATCGAGGAAGACCGCACTGACCAGTACCTGCCGCTGAGCACGGTGCGCGCCCGGCTGGCGACCCGCTACACGCTGACCGACCTGCCCCATTCCACCGGCGGCCCGGCCCGCTACGTGCGGATCGAGGAAACCGGCCAGCAGCTGGGCTTCATCACGCCGATGACCCACAACTTCTGCGAGGCCTGCAACCGGGTGCGGCTGACCTGCACCGGCATGCTCTACATGTGCCTCGGACAGGACGACAGCGCCGACCTGCGCGCCCCGCTCAGGGCTAGCAGTGATGACAGGCTGCTGGATGCCGCGGTTGACGCCGCCATCGCGGGCAAGCCAAAGGGACATGACTTCGTGATCGACCGGCGCGGACGCCAGCCCGCGGTCCGGCGTCACATGAGCGTGACGGGCGGGTAATTGCCACCCGCCCTCGAACCTGCCACAACTCTTCTCCCTTATCTTTCCGAGGCCTGACGGACCACTCTCATCATGTTCGACCCCAGCCGCCATAAACTGGCCCTCGTTGCCAGCTCCTCGCCCGAAGCGCAGGCGGCGGCGAAGGAAATCCACAGCCGCCACGAGTGGGTGCCGACGAGCGAGGCGGACGTGATCGTGGTGCTGGGCGGCGACGGCTTCATGCTCCAGACCCTGCACGCCTCGAAGGACCGGCCGTGCCACATCTATGGCATGAACTGCGGCACGGTCGGCTTCCTGATGAACGAGTACAATCCGGACAACCTGATCGAGCGGCTGAAGCGGGCCGAGCAGTTCATCCTCAATCCGTTGCGGATGGAGGCGCGGACCATCTCCGGCGAGCGGATCACCTCCTCGGCCATCAACGAAGTCTCGCTGCTGCGCGAGACGCGGCAGGCGGCCAAGATCGAGATTGCCATTGACGGACGCGTGCGTATGCCCGAGTTGGTGTGCGACGGCGTGATCGTGGCGACTCCGGCGGGCTCCACGGCCTACAACCTGTCCGCTCACGGGCCGATCCTGCCGCTGGGCAGCGATCTGCTGGCGCTGACACCCATTTCCGCGTTCCGCCCCCGGCGGTGGCGCGGCGCAATTTTGCCCAACAACTGGGTTATCGAGTTCCGTGTACTGGAAGGCAACAAGCGCCCCGTGAGCGCCGTTGCGGACCAGAGCGAGGTGCGGGCCGCTTATTTGGCATGGGTGCAAGTTCAGCAACAAACAGCACTGTAAACAATGGCGGCAATATGACGGTACATGCTCCAATCAATGTTGTTAGCAACGACCCTAACAAAGCCGCTAAACTTGTTAGAACTGG
>NZ_DATBUP010000195.1:0-7235 GCF_036515995.1 Pedomonas sp.
CCGCCACCTACGCCAAGCGCTTCGCTGCCAAGGAGGCCTGCTCCAAGGCCCTGGGCACCGGCTTTCGCAGCGGTGTCTTTCTGAAGGACATCGGCGTCGTCAACCTGCCCACGGGCCAGCCCACGCTGCATCTGACCGGCGGCGCTGCGGCACGTCTGGCCGCGATGACCCCTCCCGGCATGGCAACGGATATCCATCTCACGCTCACCGACGATCACCCCTGGGCACAGGCTTTCGTCATCATTACGGCCCGGCCCGTCTGATCGGCCACCCATCTGACATGGGGACCCTTCTGGCAGGGGGCGGGGCTGTTCGACTTGACAGGCTCGCGCCTGCGGGCGAAGAGCAGATTTTCCTAAACTGGTTATGAAGAATGGCTGATCCAGACACCTCCACGGGGACCGCCGCAACCGGCTCTGCCGTCAAGTCCACCCCGGCCAAGACCGGTTGGCTCGACGAGAGCAAGGATCTCATCAAGACCATCGTCTATGCGGTGCTGATCGCGCTGGGCTTCCGCTCGGTTGCCTACGAGCCGTTCAACATCCCCTCGGAATCCATGCTTCCGGGGCTCATGGTGGGCGACTATTTGTTCGTCTCCAAGTTCCCCTACGGCTACAGCCGCTACTCCTTCCCGCTCGGCCTTGCCCCCATCGACGGGCGCATCTTCGGCGGCGACGTGGAGCGCGGGGACGTGATCGTCTTCAAGCTGCCCAAGGACAACTCCACCGACTACATCAAGCGCGTCATCGGCCTGCCCGGAGACGTGGTGGAGATGCGTCAGGGCACCGTTTACATAAATGGCAAGCCGATCCAGCGCGAGCGCGTGGAAGACCGTGTGATGGAGGTGTCCCCGAACACCGACTGCGTCAGCAACTTCCCGTTCTATCGGGTGAGCGAGGGCAACGGCAAGATCACCTGCCGCTATCCGCAGTTTCGCGAAACCCTGCCGGACGGCCGCAGCTACATGACGCTGGACCTGATCCCGGACGGCCTGCGCGACACCACCCGCCCGTTCTTCGTGCCCGCCGGTCACTATTTCGTGCTGGGCGACAACCGCGACTACTCCGCTGACAGCCGTCTGACCGCCGCCGAAGACGGCGTCGGCTTCCTGCCCGCCGAGAACATCGTCGGCCGCGCCGAGTTCCTGTTCTTCTCCACCAACGGCGAAGCCCAGCTGTGGACGCCATGGAAGTGGCACAAGACCGTCCGTTGGGACCGCCTGTTCCAGGCTGTTGAATGAGTACCGAAGACTTGCAAGCGTGGGCCGAGCAGAAGCTCGGCCGTCGTTTTCGTAACTCCGAGCTTCTGGTCGAAGCCCTCACCCACACTTCCCTGCCGGGCCGCAACTATCAGCGGCTCGAATTCCTTGGGGACCGGGTGCTTGGCCTCCTGATCTCCACATGGTTGTTCGAGAAATACCCCAGCGAGAGCGAGGGCAAGCTGAACCGCCGGTTCGTCGAACTGGTGCGCGGCCAGACCTGTGCCGACATCGCCCGCAGCCTCGGCACCTCCCGCCAGATCCGGCTTGAGCGCACCGCCCGAGACCAGAGGGTCAACGAGACCGTCAACGTGCTGGGCGACGTATGCGAGGCCCTTATCGGCGCGCTGTACCTTGATGGCGGCATGGCAGCGGCGCGCAAGTTCGTGCGTTCCGCCTGGGAGCCCCTCGTCAACGGTGCCGCCACGGTCGAGAAGGACCCCAAGTCGGCCCTTCAGGAGTGGGCGCAGGGACGCGGCCTGCCGCTGCCCGCCTACACCATTGTCGGCAAGCACGGCCCGCACCATGCACCCGAATTCACGGTCGAAGTGGCCGTGCGCACGCAAGATCCCGTTCAGGCGACCGGCAAGTCCCGTCAGGAAGCCGAAAAGCAGGCGGCAGCAACCCTGCTCGCCAAGGTAAGAGAAACGACAGTAAAATGACTAAGATTACCTCCATTATCCCGACTGAAGGCCAACCCGAAGGCACCACCTGGTGCGGTGAAGTTGCCGTTATCGGCGCGCCCAACGCGGGCAAGTCCACGTTCGTCAATGCGCTGGTCGGCGCAAAGGTCGCCATCGTCAGCGCCAAGGTGCAGACCACCCGCACCCGCCTCATCGGCATCGCCATCGAGGGCAATTCCCAGCTGCTGTTGGTTGATACGCCCGGCATCTTCAAGCCGCGCCGCCGTCTGGACCGCGCCATGGTCAAGGCCGCCTGGGAAGGCACCCAGGGCGCGGACGTGATCTGCCTCATCGTCGATGCCAAGCGCGGCATCACCGAAGAGGTGGACGACATCCTGAACAATCTGGCGCAGGACGAGTCCGGCGCGCCCAAGTTCCTCGTGCTGAACAAGGTGGACATCACCCCCAAGGAGCGCCTGTTCGAGTTGACCCTGAAGCTACACGAGCGCATCAAGTTCGCCGAGACCTTCATGGTCTCCGCCCAGCAGGGCGACGGCATTGCGGACGTGAAGAAGGCCCTCGCCAAGCTCATGCCAGAGAGCCCGTGGCACTACCCGGAAGATCAGGTGGCGGACGTGACCCAGCGCCTCATGGCCGCCGAGATCACCCGCGAGCAGCTCTACCACCAACTGCATGACGAACTGCCCTACGCAGCGACCGTCGAGACCGAGAAGTGGGAAGAGCGCCGCGACGGCTCCGCCGCCATCAATCAGGTCATCTACGTCGAGCGCGACACCCAGAAGGCTATCGTGCTCGGTGCCAAGGGCGCCCGCATCAAGCAGCTCGGCGCTGCCGCCCGCACCGAGATGGAAGCCAACTTCGGCCGCCGCGTCCATCTGTTCCTGTTCGTCAAGGTCAAGCCGGACTGGGCCGAAGACCGCTCCATCTACAAGGACATCGGCCTGGATTGGGTGGAGTGACATCCACCTGACGCTGATGCAGCAAGGGGGCCTCGCGCCCCCTTTTTCATGTCTGCTTGCCCCCCGGTTTTTGGAAAGGGATTACGCTTGCCCAAAACTGAGTGATCGCTTACTTCTCGCACTTGGCTCGGTCAGCGATCGATCAATAGGGGGAGCACTGCCATGATCACTCTGGAAGACAAGTACGCCATTCAGGAACTGGTGGCCCGGTTCGCTCATTGCTCGGATTTTGGAGACTGGGCGGGCATGGAACAGCTTTACGTTCCGGAAATCGTCACGGAGATGGAGGGCATCCCCATCAGGTACGAAGGCATCGCCGCCCAGATCGAACATGCCAGGGAGTCCGAGCATCAGACCGGGGGCAAGAACCGTCACCTGCACTTCAACCTGTATATCGAGGAAACGAACGGCGAAGTGCGCGCCAACTACATGTTCCTCAACGTCAACGCAGGCGCTGCCCCCATGGCAGCCAAGATCGTCGTTAGTGGCCGTCACCATGATACGGTGGTGAAGACGGATGCCGGCTGGAAGTTCTCCCACCGCCGCGTCATTTTCGACCAGTCCTTCGAACTGAACTTCTGATCATCGGGCGACAAGCAGGCCGGGCCTGTGGCTCGCGCCTGCTCCAGCCAGACTCACTCACTCCGAACAAACGCAGCCGCACCCATGCTCAGGGCTTTCACACAGCTTTTCCTCGGGCTCGTCCTCTGTGGCTTCGCCGTTGCCGCCATGGTGCGCGCCAACCTCGGGCTGGGTCCGTGGGATGTCTTTCATCAGGGCGTCGCGCAGAAATCCGGCCTCAGCCTCGGCATGGTCTTCACCCTGACCAGCTTCGTAGTCCTGACATTGTGGGTCCCGCTGCGCCAGAAGCCCGGCATTGGCACCGTGGCCAACATGATCCTTGTCGGCATCGCGACGGATGTCGGCCTTTGGATCCTGCCGCCTGTCGATGAAATGCTGACCCGCTATGCCTTGCTGCTCCTTGGCATCGTTGGAACTGGTATTGGTGCAGCCGCATATCTCGCCACCGGACTTGGCCCGGGAGCGCGGGATGGCCTGATGACGGGGCTGAACAGCAAATACGGCTGGCCGCTCCACAGGGTGCGGACCGGGATTGAGCTTGTCATGCTTGGGCTTGGCTGGCTTTGCGGCGGCAAGGTCGGCGTCGGCACGGTTGCATTTGCGGTATTGGTCGGACCCGTGCTCCACTGGAGCCTGCCCTTGTGGAAGCATCAGGCCCCCAGTCCGGTACGCGCCCCCAACTGACCAAGGCGAGGCGTTTCCCGTTGCCCCTGCCAAAAAGGCCCGCCATGCCCTATCAGGAGAGTCCCATATCCGAGGCGACTCTCCCCCATGCACTGGTCCGGCCCTGCCATCATCCTCTCCATGTCCGCCCACGGCGAGAACGGGGCCATCGTGCGCGTGATGACGGCGGAGAACGGCCTGATCGCGGGCTATGTGCGCGGCGGCTCCGGGAGACGTTTGCGCCCGGTGCTCGTTCCCGGCAATCAGGTGAAGATCGACTGGCGCACCCGCGTCGAGTCCCAGCTTGGCCACATGACCGTGGAGCTTGCTCATTCCGCTGCGCCCCTGATGCTGGGGCCGCGCCTCGCCACCGCCATTCTCGGCTGGGCCACCGCGCTCACAGCCGCCGCTCTCCCCGAACGCCAGCCTTACCCGGCCATTCATGAGGCGCTGGCCACGCTTCTCACCATCATGGAGGTGAGCCCTGACCAACGCGCGTGGGCGGCCACGCTGGTGCGCTATGAGCTGATTCTGCTGGGCGAACTCGGCTTCGGGCTGGACCTGACCCACTGCGCCGCCACCGGCACCATGGAAGATCTGGCCTACGTCAGCCCCAAGTCCTCGCAGGCCGTGTGCCGTGAGGCCGGACTGCCTTACGCGCCGCGTCTCCTGCCGCTCCCTGCGTTCCTGCTGCCCGGCGGGCTGGCGGCCGGTGAGTGGCCGGACTGGGCTGAAATCGCCGACGGGTTGAAGCTCACCGGCCACTTCCTCGACCGTGACGTGCTGATCGGCCGCGTCCAGAGCCTGTGGGAAGCGCGCCATCGGATAGAATCCATAGTTTCTCGCGAACGGAACGAGAACAACAGTAGCCCCGCCGAAACCAAGCCGCTATAAGCTCCTTCATGGCAAAAACACCGACTGTCCCTGAAACCGACCGCATCCAGGACGAGCCGTTCTCGGAAGCGTTGTCCACCCGTTACCTGACCTACGCCCTGTCCACGATCATGGCGCGTTCGCTGCCTGACGTGCGTGATGGTCTGAAGCCGGTTCACCGCCGCCTCCTGTGGGCGATGCGGTTGCTGAAGCTCGACCCCAACACGGGCTACAAGAAGTGCGCCCGCGTCGTTGGTGACGTGATCGGTAAATACCACCCGCACGGCGACCAGTCGGTCTATGATGCCCTCGTGCGTCTCGCCCAGACCTTCGCGGTGCGCTATCCGCTGGTGGACGGCCAGGGCAACTTCGGCAACATCGACGGCGATAACGCGGCGGCCATGCGTTACACCGAGGCCCGCCTCACCGCCGTTGCCAGCGAGATGATGCAGGGGCTGGACGAGGAATGCGTCCCCTTCCGCTCCACCTATGATGGCGAGGAAGAAGAGCCGGAAATCTTCCCCGGTGCTTTCCCGAACCTGCTGGCCAACGGCGCGGCCGGCATCGCGGTCGGCATGGCCACCTCCATACCGCCGCACAACGTGGCGGAACTGGTCGACGGCCTGACCCTGCTGCTGGACAATCCGGACGTCACCACCGAGCGCCTCGTTGACCTCATTCCGGGGCCAGACTTCCCGACGGGCGGCGTCATCGTCGAATCCCGCGAATCGATCCTTGAGTCCTACAAGACCGGCCGTGGCAGCTTCCGCCTGCGCGCTCGCTATCACATCGAGGATCAGGGCCGCGGCACGTGGGCGATCGTCGTCACCGAGATCCCGTATCAGGTCCAGAAGTCCAAGCTCATCGAGCAGATCGCCAACCTCATCAACGACAAGAAGCTGCCGATCCTCGAGGACGTGCGCGACGAGTCGGCCGAGGAAATCCGGCTGGTGCTGGAGCCCAAGACCCGCACCGTTGACCCGACCGTGCTCATCGAGAGCCTGTTCAAGCTCTCCGAGCTGGAAACCCGCTTCCCGCTCAACCTCAACGTGCTGGACAAGAACCGCATCCCGCGCGTCATGAGCCTGAAGGAAGCGCTGGAATCCTTCCTCGATCACCAATTCGACGTGCTGCGCAAGCGCACCCAGTACCGGCTCGACAAGATCGCAGACCGGCTGGAATTGCTGGGCGGCTACCTGATCGCCTACCTCAACCTGGATGAAGTGATCCGCATCATCCGTGAGGAAGATGAACCCAAGCAGGAATTGATCAAGACCTTTAGCCTGACCGACCGTCAGGCCGAGGCCATCCTCAACATGCGCCTGCGCAGCTTGCGCAAGCTTGAGGAGATGGAGATCCGCAAGGAAGACGCGGCGCTGCGCAAGGAGCAGGCCGAGCTTCAGGATCTGCTCGCCTCTCCCGCCAAACAGTCCAAGCGCATCAAGAAGGATCTGGCCGACCTCAAGAAGCGGTTCGGCCCCGAGACCGTGCTCGGCAAGCGCCGCACCACCTTCGACACCGCCAAAGAAATGCCGTCCATTCCGCTCGAGGCCATGATCGAGCGTGAGCCCATCACCGTCATCTGCTCTGAAAAGGGCTGGGTGCGCGCCATGAAGGGCCACATCAACCTGGATGACGAGCAGAAGTTCAAGGAGGGCGACGGCCCGGCCTTCGCCTTCCATTCCTACACCACCGACAAGATTCTGGTGGTGGCGGACACGGGGCGCATCTTCACGCTGGGCGCTGACAAGCTGCCGGGCGGGCGCGGGTTCGGCGAACCGATCCGCCTGATGGTGGACCTGGATGCCGAAGCGCAGATCGTCACCATGCTGCCGGCACAAACCGGCGCAAAGTACTTCGTTGCCTCCAGCGATGGGCGTGGCTTCATCGTTTCCACCGAGAACGTGCTGGCCGAGAAACGCACCGGCCGTCAGGTCATGCGCCCGAAGGACAAGGCCAAGCTGGTGGTGTTCCGCTCTGTGGAGGGCGATCACGTCGCCGTCATCGGCGAGAACCGCAAGCTGCTCGTCTTCCCACTGGAGCAGGTGCCTGAACTGGCCTCCGGTCAGGGCGTCACCCTCCAGAAGTACAAGGACGGCGGCCTTTCGGACGTCACCCTGTTTACGCTGGCGGATGGCCTTTCCTGGCCCATGGGCGGCTCGACGGGACGTACCCGCACCGAGACCAATCTGGCTGACTGGATCGGCACCCGGGCACAGACCGGCCGCCTTCCGCCGATGGGCTTCCCCAAGAGCA
>NZ_DATBUP010000196.1:0-17369 GCF_036515995.1 Pedomonas sp.
GACGACGGCTACGAGATCGGCCGCATTCACGGAGAGTTGCTGCGCATCGACGCCTATTCGGTGGAAGCGCGCGCCGCTGAACTTCTGACCGGCCTCGGCTTCTCCGAAGACGGACAGTACGAGCCCGTCTCCTCCTTCTCGGGCGGCTGGCGCATGCGCCTCAACCTGGCCCGCGCCCTGATGTGCCGCTCCGAGCTGCTGCTGCTCGACGAGCCGACCAACCACCTCGACCTCGAGACGGTGATGTGGCTGCAGGACTGGCTGAAGAGCTACGAAGGCACGGTGCTTCTCATCTCGCACGACCGCAATTTCCTCGATGCGGTGGTGGACCGGGTTCTGGAGATCAAGGGCCAGCAGCTGACCCTCTACACCGGCACCTACAGCGACTATGAGCGCCAGCGCGCCGAGCGGCTGCAACAGCAGCAGTCGATGTTCGAGAAGCAGCAGCGCCAGATCGCCCACATCGAGAGCTTCATCGAGCGCTTCCGTGCCAAGGCCACCAAGGCCCGGCAGGCGCAGAGCCGCATCAAGGCGCTGGCCAAGCTGGAGCGCGTGGCCGCCGCCCACGTGGACAGCCCGTTCAGCTTCCAGTTCCGCGAGCCGGAATCCATGTCGCAGACGCTCATCGAAGCCGAAAAGGTGGCGGTGGGCTACGGCGAGAAGATCATCCTCAAGAACATCGGGCTGCGCGTGACAGCCGGCACCCGCGTGGGTCTGCTGGGCCGCAACGGCGCGGGTAAATCCACGCTCATCAAGCTGATTGCCGGCGAGCTTGAGGCCAAGGAAGGGCGGCTGGTGCGCGACAAGCGCATCAAGTTCGGCTACTTCGCCCAGCACCAGCTGGAGTTGTTGCGCCCGGAAATGTCTGCGCTCTGGCACATGCAGCAGATTGCGCCGACCGCGCGGGATCAGGATCTGCGCACGTTCCTGGGCGGCTTCGGCTTTACGGACCAGAAGGCATTCCAGGCGACCGGCGAGATGTCGGGCGGCGAGAAGTCCCGCCTCGTGCTGGCGACGATCGTGTGGCAGCGGCCCAACCTGCTGCTGCTGGACGAGCCGACCAACCACCTGGACCTGGAAGTGCGCGCAGCCCTGACGCTCGCGCTTCAGGACTTCGAGGGTGCCGTCGTTCTCGTCTCCCACGATACGGCGCTGATCGAGACCGTGGTGGACAAGTACTGGCTGGTGGACAAGGGCAAGGTCTCGGTCTTCGACGGCGACCTTGCGGACTACAAGGCCTACCGCGCCAAGGCGGACCGGGAGAAGTAAAACCGGACCATCTGTCGGCCGCTTTTACGATCCTCCCGACTGCGCTGAAACGGCTTGAGGCCAAGCGGCCATAACCGCTTCGTATATTTATTCTGGCGTAAAACTTGCTTTGCCTCCCTGTGCATTCGGCACACAGGGAGGAAGGCACTTTATGTCTGCGCTTTGGTCGTCAGTGAGCAGGTTCAGGTCCCCGCTGGAGCGGTTTGCTCTGGCGTTTGCGGTCATTGTGGGCGTGGCCTCCACCAGCCAGCCGGCAGCAGCGGCGCTGATCGAACTCGACAGTTCCTTCGGGGCAGACTCGATCACCCGGGACACGGATACCGGCCTCGAGTGGCTCGACCTGCGCTACACCCACGGTTTCATCGACGAGACCAACGAACGGCTGGCACCCGGCGGGGATCTGTTCGGCTGGCGGCGCGCGACCACAGATGAAGTGGTCACCTTCTGGGACCATGCGGGCATTGCCGTCACGGGCACGGGCGACAGCCCGGCGCTGAGCAGCGACCCGGCCTATGTGGCGGCCGTCGATGCCCTGATGAACAACCTCGGCCTGTGGCAGGCTCACCCCTCCGTCGACTTCACGCATGGCTTCACGGCCGAGCCCGGAGAGACGCCGGGCACATGGTACACGGCCTTCCTTGCGCGGTACTGGGACAGTGATCTCGAGCAGTTCACGCAGGCCGCCGCGTCCATCTGGACCGAGCGTGAGGCCAACCCGGCCCTTCCCTGCTGCGAGCCTTACCAGAACTGGCTGGTGCGCGACTTCACTGATGTGCCCGAGCCGGCGCCCTTTGCATTGCTGGCGCTGGGCGCCGGGCTGGCAGGCTTCGGCATCAGGCGTCGGCGCGTGGCTTGAAAGCCTTGGGCGGCGGTGCCAACACCGCCTCCTATTCCTGCGTTGGCGGACGCGATCCGCAGATACCCGGCGGACCGGCTGTCGAGAACCCTTACACTTCAACCCCCGGCCCGAGGCGCGTCGAGACCTAAGCATATTTAATTATTATAATTAACCATATTGGCCCGAAACTTGCCTTCTCTGCTGGACCGATTGAACAGGTGGGAAGGGAGGCCCTCGTCATGTTTCAGCGCTGGACTGCGTCACGCATATCCGGGAGCCTGATCAGCCGCTTCGCCCTCGCAATGGCGTTCACCCTGGGCGTGGCCTGTGCCGGCCAGCCTGGACAGGCTGCACTGATTGAGCTCGACAGCTCGTTTGGCACCAGCACTATCACTCGGGATACCATTACGGGACTGGACTGGCTGGATCTGGATATCAGCATGGGAACGCTTGCGGAAACCGACGCACGGCTTTCCTCTGGCGGTGATCTGTTCGGCTGGCGACGGGCAACGACACAGGAAGTCTTCTCGCTCTGGCGAAGTGCTGGTGTTGTCTCAACCGGTTCGGCAGACGAGCCTGGTTACACGTATGACATGGAAATCGTCGAACCCATCGTCGCGCTGATCGATCTGGTGGGCGTCACCGATCGCTTCGGCCTTGATGAGAGAAGCTGGGGGTATACGGCCGAGAGTTACGGGACATCGGGCCAGTGGCTTTCTGCCTATCTCTGGCGGCGATGGGATCACGACTGCTGCGGCTACACCCTCGGAGCTGCTGTCTCCAGCACCGTCGTCGAGGCAACTCCACCGCCTTTGACGTTCTACGGCAGCTGGCTCGTGCGCGAATATGCAGTCGTTCCCGAACCCGGCCCCCTTGCACTGGTGGCGCTGGGAGCCGGGCTTACGGGTCTTGGAATCAGGCGTCGGCGCGTAGCCTGATCGCTCTGGCGGCGGTGGCTTCCGCATCTGCCGCCGCCAGTACCGCATCTGTCGTCACGATGGTGGCGAACTCCTCATTCAGATCGCTGAGCGCGGCGTCGTGAACGTCCTGGGCGGAGCGCAGGCGACCGTCGATATGCCTGCGCGCAAAAGTGGCGGTGGCATCCGACACCACGAAGGTATTGAACCCCAGATTGCCCGCCATGCGCGCGGTGGTGGAGACGCAGTGGTTTGTGGTGAGGCCGACGATCACCAGCGTCGAGAGGCCCGCCGCGCGCAGGTCCGCCTCCAGCGTAGTGCCGATGAAACCGCTGTTCACCTGCTTGTGATGGACAGGCTCGCCCGGCAGCGGCTCGGCCTCCGCCTTGGGCAGATTGCCTGGCGTGCCGGGGCGGAAGCACCCCGCTGGCGAGCGGCTGTCGTGATGCACATGGAAGACCGGGCGCTGCGCGTTGCGCCACGCGGAAAGTAAGCGGGAAATGTTGGCTTCGGCCTGCGGGTTGTTGCGCTCTCCCCAGCTGGGATCGAAAAAGCCCTGCTGTACGTCGATGAGCACGAGGGCGGCGTCTCTGGGCAAGGACTGCATCTGTTTCTCCTGTCGGCGTCGGATGACTGGACGGGAGAATGGCACTCGGGCACAACCGGTTGCGAGCCGTAAGGATGACGGTTTGGGGGCGTCAGAATGACGGAACAGACACTGCAACCGGATGAGATGGACCCGAAGGACCGGATCCTGATCGCAGCGCTCAAGGACAACGCGCGAGAGAGCATCGTCTCGCTGGCGCGGCGGGTCGGCCTGTCCCGCAGCGCGACGCAGGACCGGCTGCAACGGCTGGAGAAGCGCGGGGTCATTCGTGGCTATACCGTTCGGCTGGGCGGCACCGGCCCGGCCCACACGCGGGCGCTGATGGCCATTTCCTTCAAGCCGGGCTTCCAGTGCGAACATGTGCTGCCGCACCTGAAAACCCTGCCGGAAATTCAGGCCTGCCTTGCGCTGGCAGGCCCCGTTGATCTGATGCTGACGGTGGAGGCGGCCTCCACCGCAGCCCTTGAGGCGGTGCGCGCCGCTGTTGCGAAAGTGCCGGGCGTCGCCACCGTCAGCACCCATTTCGTGTTGAAGGAGCACTGGGCGGCGGCGTGACGGAGTGCGCCATGCCGACGCCCGGTGCGTTTCCTGATCAGAGCCCCGATCTGATGCAATCGGATCGGGGCTCTCAAGTCTTTTGGTGGTCGCACTTTCTTAACCGCAGGACATGCCGTCCTGCTCGAAAGCTGCTTTAGAAGGACTTGCGCGCCTTCAGCATGAAGGTGCGGCCGAGGTAGCGCCCGGCGTTTTCCTCGTTGGTGACATAGCCGTTCGCGCCCACGATCCTGGGCGTGGTGTCGGTCAGGTTCTCCGCCTCGAGCGAGAGATGCACGCCGCTGAGGAAGGTGCCCTGCCAGTCACGCGGGCTGAAGTTCTTGAAGACGCGCACATCGAGCGAATAGTAGCTCTTGATCCTGGCGAACCGGCCGGTGGCCAGATCACGGTTGATTGTCTGCGGCGAGTTCCACGAGCCCTTGAGCGTGATGCCCGTGCCGGCCTTGGAATAGCCCAGCTGGAGATCGATGACGTGGGGGGACATGCCGCTGCGCGAGCCAGCGCCCTCGCCGTTCAGCAGATCGAGCGTCTCGCCGCCCTTGAACAGCTGAAGCTCCTGCTCGAGGTTCCAGTTGTAATAAAGGCCGAAGCGGATGCGACCCGGCGGGGAGCGCCGGGGCCTGTCCCCCTGCCCCAGCCCCGGAATACTGGCACCGGCCGCGCCGATGCCCGGCGGCGGGCCGCCTTCGCCGGGACGGTTGCCATCCGGCCGGTCGGAGCGGGGCTGGCCCATGCTCTCGGCCCGGCTTTGCATTTCGCCGCTGCCGCCGCGTCCGCCGAAGCCGCGCGGAGGGCCGCCGCGACTGGAATCCGCCGTGATGCCTTCCTCGGTGACGCGCCACGTGGCGTTAATGCCGAAGCGCAGGCGGGTCTGCTTGCTGCGGTAGGCGTTGACCGGGCGGCTGTCGAACGCCAGCAGTTCGCCGTTCTCACCGCGCACGAAGCGGGACGGGAACTGGGCTTCCAGTTCCGACGTGGGGTCCGGGAACCGGGTGACGCCGTTGTGCAGCGTGCTCTGGGTGAAGCTGGCGGTGAAGGTATAGCTCTTGCCGGTGAACGGGCGCAGCGAGAGGTTGGCCTTTACCATTTCCTGCCGACCCGGGCGCAGGTCCGCATTGCCGCCGGAGATTTCCGTGGCGCTGACGATCTGCCCGAGAACGGGGTCGTAGATCAGCTCGCCCGGCAACTGGAATTCGATGCCGTAGAGGTTCGACATGGTGGGGTAAACCGCATCGTCACTGTAGTTCACCGTGACCTGCACGTTGCTGTGCGGCGCCCACATGACGCCGGCGCCCCACGACATGCGAGTGCCGAACTTGCCGGAGGTGTCGAACCCCACATAAGGGGAGACAGTCACGCCGCCGATGGGCGAGCCCAGATCCTTGTCAGCCGAGAGCAGCGGGATGCTGAGGCTGGCCGTGCCGCTGGTGGTGAGATACTGGCCGGTGCGGCTGCGGTCCGCCGCGCCGTCCGTCACCTCGTTCTTCAGGCGCTGGTGCTGGGTTTCCAGGTTGAGCGAGGTGGTGATCTCCCCCGCCTCGGTGCGGCCCAGCATGCGCGAGCCGAGCAGGCTGGCCTGAAGGACGCGCGAAGTCTCGATCGAGCGGTCATAGGCGGCGAACTGGCCAAGGTCCTGCCCGGCCAGATTGAACGGGTTGAGCGCGCCTGCGCCGTTCTCGATTTCGGCGCGCAGCAGGTCATCATCCAGTCCGCGATCGGCGCGCAGGTTCTGGCGGCCATAGGTCAGGCCGGCCTCGAAATCCCAGTTCCAGCCGTCATGGGTGCCGTTGGCGGTGGTGGTCGCCTCGACGTTGGTGTTGCGGGCGCGGCGCTCGAGCGGGCTGTTGCCGATGTACTGGTACAGCGTCACGTCCTCGTTGAACGGGCTGTACGGGTTGGTGCCCGAGATCGGCAGGGAGGAGCCGGCGAGGCCCACGAGATTGGTGCTGCGGGTCTGTTCAAGGTTCAGGCTGGCGGTGGCGTTGATATCCTCCCCCAGCTTGCCGGTGATGGAGGCCGCGCCCTCAAGCGTGCGGCTGGAGGGCAGCAGCGTGCGGTACTGGTTGAGGTCCGTGACGCTGCGCTGATTGGCCGTCCGGGCAAAGTCATCCAGCGACAGCGCGCCGTCCCACTCCGGCAGGGCGGCGATGTCGACCGGCGCGCCGACCAGACCGGACAGGGCGGGGTCGATCTCGCTGTTCCCCTCCGCCGGGCCGATATTGCCCTGGAGCGAAAAGGGCTGGCTGTTGTAGCGCCCGTTGCTGAGGCGCTCGGACGCCAGCAACTTGTCGGAGCGGCTGTAGCCGGCAGACAAAAACGTGCGCTTGTCCTGGTTGATGAGCAGCGAGGTCGCGGTGACGCCCTGGCTGCCGTGATCGAACTGGTCAGAGACGGTGCCCTCCACTTCCACGGAATTCTCGCGGAAGCGCGGGCGCAGCACGATGTTCAGCACCTTCTGGGTGGGCGGGTAGCCGTAGCGCACGGCAACGTCCGGCGGGAACACGTCCACGCGCATGATGGCGCGGGCCGGGTAGCGGCGGATCTCACCGATGTTCTTCAGCCGCTTGCCGTTGAGCAGGAAAACCGGACTCTCGGTGCCGCCGTCCACCTGAGGGTTCAGCTCTTCCAGCAGCTCTCCGATGGAGGATACGCCGAACGACATGACGTCACCGGCGTTGAAGCGCAGCTCCGGCTTCGCATCGCCCAGCACCGCGCCATATTCGGTCTGGCTGGCGGTGACGATGATCTCGTCTTCCTCGTAGAGCTCGGCAAAGTCCGCGCCGGTGGGGTCCGGCCTGGGGGAGACCTGGGCGGCGACCGGGCTGTGGACACAGGCAACCGCGATCGCCAGGGCAGCAGGCTTGAAGTGCGTCATGTTTTACTTCGACCACAAAAGAGTACACCAGCGGCAGGACCGGGCCGCCCCGAAACAGGGGCGAGGCGAACCGGTGCCGCACGCTTCCTTTACGGGGCGAGGCGTTGAGATCCTTCCCCAACAATCTCCGGCCGCGATAGCGGCGCCATTGTTACGGGAGGATGAACCGGCTTGGGGCCGGTGCGTGACACTCTGGGTCGCGCTTCGATAAAGTGTCATATATGACACTTGTTGGTTTCCCCTTGATTTCAGTGCTTTTCAAACCAGTTCGTATGTGTTTTGTTCTGAGGCGAGCACGATTCTGGAAAGAGGACGTCATGGGAGCAGGCACGATCGGCGTGGGCCAGATCGTCACGACACTGGCCGAGGTGTCGCGCAGGCCGCGCTACGCCTTCATGGTGCTGAACCTGATTTCGGAGATCGCCGGGCCGGACGGCAAGGCCGGGCCCTACGTGCGGAAGGGCAATGAGCACATCTCCGTGCGCGACTGGCTGAGCGACTGCCTTGCCCCGCTTGGGCAGGACGAGCGCCGCCGCGCCGACCTGCGCCGCCGCCTGATGGCGGAGATGAAAAAGGAACTGCCGCACGATCCGGAGGAAGCCGAACGGCTGGTGGAGCGCGCACTTCAGACCCGCATTCGCAACAGTTCCAAGACCAACATCTCCCACGCCGTCTCTGACCTTGTGAAGGCCGGGTACGTGAAGCGGCACTACGAGGGCTGGGTGCGCAACCATGTGAACCGGGGCGCGCAGCGCCACGCGGTTTACGTGGTGGACGGCGACGTGCTGGCCGCCCTGCGGCGGGGCACGCAGCTGTTGTAAGCCCTCAGGCCGGTGTGATCCGCCGCCCGGCGGGCCAGAACTGATTGACCACAAGCCCGCCGATGACCAGCGCGGCGGCGGCGAATTTCCAGAGGGGCAGGCTCTCGCCCAGGAGCAGGGCGGAGGCCCCCATGCCGAACACGGGCACGAGCAGGCTCATGGGCGCAACGCTGGCCGCCGGGTAGCGGGAGAGCAGCCAGCCGAAGGCGGCATAGCCGAACATGCTGTTGCCGACCGACTGCCAGACCACCGCCGCCCATGTGGCGGCATCGGCCGAGGCGAGTCCTGCTGTCATGGCGGCCGGGCCTTCGAACAGGAACGAGAGCAGGAACAGCGGCGGCGCGGCGAACATGCTGGACCAGACCACATAGGCCAGCATATTCACCCCCGGCGTTGAGCGCGCCACCACATTGCCGCCCGCCCAGCACAGCGCCGCCACCAGCCCGAGCGCAAGGCCGAGCGGCGTGGCATCGCCCCCGCCCAGGTACCCGATCAGCGCCATGCCGGCAGCGGCCATGGCGACCGCCGCCCACTGGTGCGGGCGCAGTCGCTCGCCCGACAAAAGGATGGCGAGCCCGACGGTGAAGAACGCCTGGCTCTGGAGGATGAGCGAGGCCAGACCCGGCGACAGGTCCGACTTCATGGCGATGAAGAGCAGGCCGAACTGCCCCGCGCCGATGAGAAGGCCATAGGAGGCGAGCCGGACCAGAGGCACCCTCGGCCGGCGGATGAACAGGGCGGCAGGCAGAAATGCGATTGTAAACCGCAGCGCCGCGAACAGCAGCGGCGGCAGGTGATTGAGCCCGAAGCGGATGACGACGAAATTGGTGCCCCACACCGCCATGATGGCCAGTGCGAGAAGGAGGTGGGGAAGCGACAGGGAGGTGCGCGACAAGGGGGTGCTCCGACCGGCAGCGGCGGCTTGCCCATCCTTGCGGCGGATAAGCGCCTGACGTCTGACGCTATTTGGCAGGTTGGCGGCCGGACTGCAAAGGGTCTGACGGCATGCCGTGCATGCCGGGATTGCATGACGCGGGACGGACCGGGCATGGTCCGGCGCGGGTCAGCTCCGGGTCGGCGCAGGCAGCAGGACGCGCGCGGCGGCGGGCCAGAACTGGTTGATGACGAGCCCGCCGATGACCATGACGGCGGCGGTGATCTTCCAGCCGGGCAGCCCCTCCCCCAGCACCAGGACGGACGCGGTGAGGCCGAACACCGGAACCAGCAGCGTGAGCGGCGCGACGCTGGCCGCCCGGTAGCGGGCGAGCAGCCAGCCATAGACCGCATAGCCGAACAGGCTGTTGCCGGCGGACTGCCACAGCACAGCGCCCCATGTGGCCGGACCCGCCGCCGCAAACCCCGCCGAAATTGCCTCCGGCCCTTCCAGCAGCAGGGAGGCGATGAAGAGCGGCACGGCGGCGAACAGCCCGGACCAGACCACGAAGGCCAGCATGTTCACCCCCGGTGCGGCGCGGGCGACGATATTGCCGAGCGCCCAGCAAAACGCGGAGAGCAGCGCCAAGGTCAGCCCGAGGGCGGTGGCGTCTCCCCCGCCTTTGATGCCGATGAGCACCATGCCGCCGACCGCGAGGCCGACCGCCACCCACTGATGAAGGAGGACCTTCTCCTTGTCGAACAGGATGGCAAGGCCGATGGTGAAGAACACCTGGGCCTGCACCACGATGGAGGCGAGGCCGGGCGAGATGTCTTTGCGCAATGCCACGAGCAAGAGCCCGAATTGCAGCGCGCCGATGAGGACCCCGTAACTGGCCAGCCTGCCCCACGCCACCCGGGGCTTCGGCAAAAAGAGGGCCATGGGGAAAAAGACGAAGGCGAACCGCAGCGCCGCCATCAGCAGCGGCGGCAGGTCTTCAAGGCCGAAGCGGATGATGACGAAGTTCGTGCCCCAGATGAACATGACCACGACCGCGGTCAGGAAATGGGGAAGCGACAGGGATGTGCGCTGCATGAATTTTTCCTACCCGGCGGGCGGCCAGAAAACGGACAGAGAAGGCCGCCCGCCCATGGGAGACGAACGTTTCGCCATGGCACCGCTGCCTAGAGGGCATCTACTGGTGAATGCGGGAGGTTTGTCTGGCCGCCCCTGGAAAGCCGACGCGCCGATGCGGCTGACGGCTGTGGGGAACGGCTGCGCTGGCGCGTCGTTTGATCCAACGACCCCAAATCGGAAAAGCCGGACTATCGGCTGACTTATTCAATCATTTCATATCGCTCAATGAGGGAGACAACGCCGTGGATCGCCCGACCAATCCCCGCATTGAAGACCTGGACGCCGGCACACCGGCCGGCGCACGCGTGAGCCCGCGCCTGCACATGCGCGGCCCGGAACGGGCTCTTTCCGTTGCCGCAGGCGGTTTGCTCGCCGGATGGGCCATCCGGCGCGGCGGCGTGCTGGGCTGCCTTGCGGGCCTTGCAGGCAGCGTTCTGATTGCCCGGGGCGCTACCGGCATGGCCCCGGTGCGCCGCGCCCTGACCCCCAGCCAGCTGGAGAAGGACGAAGCCCGACGCCGGGGCTGGAGCACCGCCGCCGCCGTGTCCTGGGCGGTGACGATCAACCGTCCGCGCCAGGAGCTTTACGACTACTGGCGGAATTTCGCGAACCTCTCCGACGTTCTGGAAAACGTGGAAAAGGTGGACGTGATCGACGACACCCATTCGGAGTGGTCGGTGCGCGGTCCGGCGGGCGTGACCATCAAGTGGAAGGCCATGGTGACGGAAGATCTGCCCGGCCAGCGCATCGCCTGGTCTTCGGAAGACAAGGCGATGGTGAAGAACACGGGCTGGATCGAATTCCGCGATGCGGGGGAAGACCGGGGCACCGAGGTGCACGCCCTCATTCTTTACGAGCCGCCCGCAGGGCAGACCGGCCGCATGCTGGCCAAGCTGCTGCGGCGCGAGCCGGGCATTCAGCTGCGCCGGGACCTGCGGCGCTTCAAGCAGCTGATGGAAGCCGGAGAGATTTCGGCCAACCTGCCGCAGAGCATCATCAACGGCTGATCAGAGCCTGACCCGGGGCAGACCCGGAAATTTCCGCAACGCTTTTTCGGGCCGGTTTTCCGCATCAGCGCAAAAGGCCCCCGCTCGGGAAGGAAAAGGAGACTTTCATGCGCGCGCTCGTCTGGCACGGCAAAAAGGATGTCCGGGTGGAGAACATGCCCGACCCGGAAATCGTGAAGCCCCGGGATGCCATCATCCGGGTGACCTCCACCGCCATCTGCGGCTCGGACCTGCACATCTATGACGGCTATATCCCCACCATGAAATCGGGCGATATCCTCGGCCACGAGTTCATGGGCGAAGTGGTGGACGTGGGCCGGGAGGTGAAGAACCTGAAGAAGGGCGACCGGGTGGTGGTGCCGTTCACCATCGCCTGCGGCAACTGCTTCTTCTGCAAGACCGACCATTTTTCCCTGTGCGACAATTCCAATACGACCGACGGGGCGGAGATCGTCTCCACCATGTACGGCTACACCCCCTCGGCGATCTTCGGCTACTCGCACATGCTGGGCGGCTACGCGGGCGGACAGGCCGAACTGGTGCGCGTGCCCTTCGCCGACGTGGGCTGCATGAAGGTGCCCGACGGGATGCCCGACGAAAAGGTGCTGTTCCTGACCGACATCTTCCCGACCGGCTACATGGCCGCCGAGAACTGCAATATAAAACCCGGCGACACGGTGGCGGTGTGGGGCTGCGGCCCGGTGGGGCAGTTCGCGATCCGCTCCCTGTTCATGCTGGGGGCCGGACGGGTGATTGCGATCGACCACCACCCGACGCGCCTAGCCATGGCGGCCGAGGCGGGCGCCGAGCCGATGAACTTCGAGGAAACCAACATTCTGGACGCCCTGCGCGAGACGACCGGCGGGCGCGGGCCCGACGCCTGCCTTGACGCGGTGGGCATGGAAGCCCACGGCCTGACGCCGGACAACATGCTGGACCGGGCCAAGGCCGCCGTGATGCTGGCGACCGACCGGCCCCACGCCCTGCGCCAGATGATTCTCGCCTGCCGCAAGGGCGGCACCATCTCGCTGGCCGGCGTTTACGGCGGCATGCTGGACAAGGTGCCGATGGGCGCGGCCTTCAACAAGGGCCTGACCTTCAAGATGGGCCAGACCCACGTGCAGCGCTACCTGCGCCCGCTGCTCGAGCGCATCCAGAACGGGGAGATCGACCCCTCGTTCGTGATCAGCCACCGGATGCCGCTGGATGAGGCCGCGGAGGGCTACGATATCTTTGCCCACCAGCAGAACGACGTGACCAAGGTGGTGCTGACTCCCTGAGCCCGGCATGGCTGAGCTTGCCCTGTAATGCGTTCGATTTAGGGCCGGATCTACGACCATAAGATCCGGCCCCACAGGCGAACGCAACTTGACACACCCAAAATGTTCCTGATATGTTCTTCGTTGTGGTTGCGTTGAGATGGGGTGAAGAACGGCTCAAGCGAGGGAGGCGGCCATGAGTGCAGTGGGGGGTGCAGCGATGGGGGAGTTGGGTATTCTGAGCATCATTGCCCTGATGGCCGCGATGATTCTGGGGTTTGTCTTTCAGGGGGGCCTTACTGGTTTCCTTGAGGCGGCCAGAGGCCTGACCAACCGCGCCGTTGCAGTCGGGGTTATGGCTCCGGACGCGGAGGCGAATTGCGCCCGGATCGGCGGAATTGCAGCGTCTCTGCCGGGTTCGGGCCAGGACTGCGCCTGGGGGTCGACAGGGGGGAGGACTGCTGGCCGGCCTGCGTCACAGGGGCCGCCGCAAGAGGGCATCCCCTGCCGGGGATAGGCTGTTTGTTGCTCTTACATTGATTATGCGCAAAAATTGCACATAATATGCGCCTGATACGGCGCAGTGTGTGCCAATCCCCGTCTGCTCGGGGGCGCATGGTCAGGAGAGCAAAGAATGGCCAAAGTTCGCATGAACATCGAACTGAGCCAGGACGTGGCCGCGTTTCTTGAAGCGTTGGCGCAGGAGGAGGCGACCACCAAGACGGAGATCATCCGTCGGGCGCTTTCGGTCATGAAGGCGTACCGCCAGCAGAAGGACCGGGGCCGCAGCCACATCGGCTTCGTCTCCGATCCCGCCAAGCTGGACGTGGAGATTGTGGGCATTCTGAGCTGAACGGCAAGCGTACCTGGAAGCGGATTGATGGTCTGGCTGTGAGAGCAGATCGGTAACAAAAAACGGGCCGGGAGTGGGGACCGGCGGGCAGAGTGTGCGGGTAGAGCGTGCGGGCGAGCCCGGCGCAAGCGTGTTGCGGAGCTGGTTCCAGAGCGTGCGGATGACGAGCCTGAGCAGGCCGCTGGAGAGGATGCATGACCCAGATCATTCAATCCGATGAGGTCATCAAGCCCGACAGCGTGGTCGAGAACCGGGGAGAACTCATCCGCATCAAGGCCGGAGCGTGGATTGCCGGCGGCGCGCTGGCCATCGGCACGACCTTTCTCATCGTCTCGCTCTACCTGGGGGACGCGGAGCTGCGGGCCTGGGCCACGGGGCTGATCTCGCTGGTGGTGGGCACGGCCATCGGCTTCGTGTTCTCCAACGCCAACCGGTCCTCCTGAGCCTGCCTGCGCTTGCCGCCGCATCCGCGCCGATGCGCTGAAGGGGCGACAGCGCCTGACATCCGGCTGCTGGCCCCTGTCCTTCCCATTCGGCTGGCGCTGGAAATCCGTTTCCCTCTCTGGCTAAGGCTCTCTGACCAAGGTTCACTGGCACTGCGAAAAAAGCGCTGTCGTCTTGTGGCATGTCAGGCTGGGGAGAGACCGCCGCCGGGAAAACCCCGACGTATCCGGGCGCATGAACTCTGTCTGCCCGGCCGCTATTCTTGCAAATGATTCTTACAAACATATTGTTGACGAAACGAATGCCCCTTTTTATGAATCACTCTTGCGACTCGTTTGCATTCGCATGAATGCCGCAGTTTTCAAGCAAACAGAACGATTCAACTGGGGATTACACTCGTGTCTCAACCGCAACCTCGTGCGTGCGCCGCCCGGCTGAGCCTGCCGCCGGCCGCGCCCGGACTCCGTCTCGCCGGAAAGCCGGCCTGTGCGTCTCTGGCCATTGCGTTTGCCCTGCTCGCCCCGCCTGCCCGGGCGCAGGATATGGACGGCATCGCCTGGGTGGAACGGCTCGGCCAGATGACGGTCTCGGCCACCCGATCGCCCAAGACCGTGCTCGACGTGCCGGTGACGGTCAGCGTGATCGCCAGCCAAGAAATCGAGGACAACCTGGTTGAGGACATCAAGGACCTGGTGCGGTTCGAGCCGGGCGTCTCCGTGCGCAGCCAGCCGGCCCGCTTCACCGGCGCGTTCTCTTCAACGGGCCGGGACGGCAACGCCGGCTTCAACATCCGTGGCCTTGAGGGCAACCGGGTGATGATCCAGACCGACGGCATCCGCATGCCGGAGGCCTTCGCCTTCGGCGCGCAAAGCGTCGGGCGCGGCGACTATGCGGATCTCGACCTCATCAAGTCCGTGGAGATTCTGCGCGGCCCGGCTTCCACGCTCTACGGCTCGGATGGCCTTGCGGGCGCGGTCAGCTTCATGACCAAGGATCCGGACGACGTGCTGCGCGCCGGGCAGAGCATCGGCGGGCGGGCGCGCCTTGGCTATACGGGCGCGGATGACGGCTGGGCCAAGAGCCTGATGCTGGCGGGCCGCTCGGGCGATTTTTCGCTGATGGTGGCCTACACCCGGCGCGACAGCGAGGAGCAGGACAACAAGGGCGGGAACGAGGAGGCCAACGCCAACCGCACCGCGCCGAACCCGCAGGCGAACGACAGCAACGCCGTGCTGGCCAAGGCGGTGTGGGCTCCGGACAACGGCCATCGCGTGCGCCTGACCTACGACTATCAGGATCGGGAGACCGACACCCATGTGCTGAGCGCCATTGCGGTGCCGCCGCTGACCTCCACCAGCCTGCTCGACGTGACCGCGTTCGACAAGCTCCGGCGCGAGCGCTTCAGCCTCGATCACACGTATGAGGGCGACGGCACCCTGCGCCGGGCGAGCTGGGCGGTCTATCACCAGAAGAGCCGCACCCGCCAGTTCACGGCGGAGGACCGCAACACGGCGGCGGACCGCACCCGCAACAACCGGTTCGACAACCGGATCTACGGCGCGAACGGCCTCGTGGAACTGGGCTTCGGCGATGAGGCGCTGGCCCACGCCGTGCAGGTGGGCGCGGACGTCTCCCGCACCCGCCAGTCCGGCGTGCGGGACGGCACGGTGCCGCCGGTGGGCGAGACCTTTCCCAGCCGCGCCTTCCCGCTGACCGACTTCACGCTGGCAGGGCTGTTCCTGCAGGATGAGATTTCCATCAACGGCGGGCAGCTCACGCTCTATCCGTCCGTGCGCATCGATCACTACAAGCTGAAGCCGAAGGCGGATGACCTATTTCACGGCCAGTTCGCCACCAAGAGCGGCGAGGCGTTCTCGCCCAAGTTCGGCGCCGTGTGGTGGGTGGACCCGCAGTTCGGCGTGTTCGCCAACTACGCCTCGGGCTTCCGCGCGCCCTCACCTTCGGAGGTGAACAACGGGTTCTCCAACCCGCTGATGAACTATGCCTCCCTGCCCAACCCGGACCTGAAGCCCGAGACCAGCGACACGCTGGAAGGCGGCCTGCGCGTGCGGGACGTGGCGCTGGGCGGCGCGCGGGTTTCGGCCAGCCTGACCGCGTTCATCGGCTGGTACAAGGACTTCATCACACAGGCCATGACCGGCGGCAGCTTCACCGCGCTGGACCCGGCCGTGTACCAGTTCGTGAACATGGACAATGTTCGCATACACGGTCTCGAGTTCAAGGCGGACGCGCGGCTGGGCGGCGGCTTCCACCTGAACCTTGCGGCCAGCTACACCAAGGGCCGCCAGACGGATGGCGAGGGCGAGCGCACGCCGCTGTCCAGCATCGACCCCGTCAAGGTGGTGGGCGGCCTCAGTTACCGCGAGCCCGCCACCGGGCGCTACGGCGGCCAGCTGTTCGTGACGTGGTCTGCCCGGAAGAAGCAGAGCCGCATCAGCGAGACCTGCACGCCGGACTGCTTCACGCCGCCCGCGTTCGTGATCGCCGACGCCACCGCGTTCTTCAACGTGACCGAGACCGCCACGCTGCGCGTCGGCGTCTTCAACATCTTCGACAGGAAATACTGGTGGTGGAGCGATGTGCGCGGCGTTGCCGACGGCTCGATCACCACCGACGCCTTTACCCAGCCGGGGCGCACCGTAAATGCGTCTCTGGTCGTGAAATTCTGAGCATTCGGGGACGACAGATGAACACGCAGATCTTCAAGACCGCCCTCGCCCGGCCGCTGATGGCGCTGGCGCTGGCCGCCGCAATGCCTGCCGCCGCAGTGCCTGCGTTTGCCGCGCCTGCCCGGGCCGATGCTCCGGCAGCCACGCCCGCGCAGAGCACGGCGAAGTTCGAGGCCGACCGCCAGCACATCCTTGCGATGGCGGGCAAGTACAACGTGCACTTCGATTTCCGCGAGACGACGCCCTGGCAGGCGGACTACGACCCCATCGAGACCAAGACCTCGGGCGGGCACGAACTGGTGAAGGTGATTGCGGACACCGGCCGCTTCATCAGCCTGCAGCACCTGCTGGTGGTGCAGCACGAGGGCAAGAGCCATGTGATCAAGCACTGGCGGCAGGACTGGACCTACGAGCCGGAGTCCGTGCTCGTCTACAAGGGCAACGGCACGTGGATGCAGGAAGAGGTGCCCCCGGCGCTGCGCAAGGGCCGCTGGTCCCAGACCGTGTGGCAGGTGGACGACAGCCCGCGCTACGGCGGCTGGGGCCAGTGGACGGCAGAAGGCGGCGTGCCGCGCTGGCGCTCCAGCTGGACCTATCGCCCGCTCGCCCGGCGCGATGCGGTGCGCAAGCCGATCTATGACCGGTACCTCGGCATCAACCGCCACTCGCCGACGCCTTCCGGGTGGATCCACTGGCAGGACAACATCAAGCTGGCGGTGAAGGACGGCAAGGAGGTGCCGTATGTTCAGGAAATCGTGCTGAACACCTACGATCGCTACGACGGCTTCAACGCCGCACCCGCCGAGGACTACTGGGAAAAGACGAAGGGCTTCTGGGCCGTGGTGCGCCAGGAGTGGGACGGCGTCATCGCCCGCACCGGCGGCATCTCGGTGCGCGAAGTGGCGGATACCGGCTCGGCCAGCGCCGAAGGCCTGATGAGCGCGGCGCAGGACCTCGCCGACGGGAAGATCACGCTGGAGGCGGCAAATGCCAAGGCCCGCCAGATCATCGCCGAGGTGACACGGCGGTAGGGCTGTGTGATTTTTCGGAATTATAAACAGGAAATGTAAGGGGGTCTGTAACCTTTCAATTACCCACATCTTTGATAGCGAGATTATAGCCCACCGACATATCCAGGAGGCGCCGCCACCCTCTCCACATCACGATATTTCCGGGAGGGGGATCATGACTTCGCGCCAAGTATCCGCCGAGCTTCGCAACCT
>NZ_DATBUP010000197.1:0-14001 GCF_036515995.1 Pedomonas sp.
GCCAGCCGCTCACCGCCGGTTCGCTGGCCCGCGTCATGCGCCGGTTCGAGAAGCTGGGCGGGCAGAGCACCTATCATGTAGCCTACTGCCTGCTTCCAGCAAGCGCCTGACAGGTTTTTTTCGTCACAAGTCCTTCATTAATCAGCGATATTTTTACTCTTACTGCTTGGCTGTGCGCTTCTCTACCCCCATATTACAGACGTATGGAGAACCGCGCGCGTCCATGCGCGTTGGCTTTTCATTTGGACCGTCCCTTGACCCGCCAACATCTTCGGGTGTCGGTAACAGAGTTGCGAAGTCCTCATGCATATTGCCCTGTTTATCCATGCCCTGACCGTTGGCGGCGCGCAGAACCGAACGCTTTCAATTGCCAACGGCCTTGCGGATAAGGGGCACCGGGTTGACCTTCTCGTCGCCGCGCAGGGCGCGCCGAACGAAAGCCAGCTCGACAAGCGCATCCGGTTCGTTCCGCTCGGCTCGCGCGCGTCCGAAGCCATCGGCACCGGGCTGCGCCGGGTTACCGATCTCATGTCCGCCATTCCGGCACTGGTGCGCTACCTGAATGCGGAAGTACCCGATGTGCTCATCGGCATGGCGAACCACGCCGTCCCCATTGCCGTGCTTGCCCATTCGTTGATGCGCAAGCCGCGCTCCACCGCCCTTGTCCTGCGGGCCAGCAACCACATCGCCCATTCGCCCTCCGCACAGGGCCAGTACCTGCGCCGGCTTCACCTTCAGCCGTTCTGGCGGCAGGCGGACCAGATCATCGCCGTTTCCCGCTCGGTCGCGCAGGGCCTGACCAGCGGCCTTGGCATCGCGCCCGAACGGATCACCGTGCTGCCCAGCCCCATCCTGCCGGTTGACCTGCCCGAGCGTGCCAAGGCCGGCCCCGGCCACCCGTGGCTTGATGACGCCGATACGGGTCCGCCGATCATCGTCGGCCTCGGCCGCTTCGTGCACCAGAAAGGTTTCGACCTGCTCGTTGAGGCCTTTGATCGGGTTTGCCGTCAGCGCCCCTGCCGCCTCTTGCTGTTCGGCGATGGTCCTCAGCGCGAGGCACTGGAGAACCGTATCCGGCAACTCGGCCTCGGTGATCTGGCAGCTCTGCCGGGCGTCACGTCCGAGCCCTATGCGGTCCTCAGCCGGGCGGATCTTTTCGTGCTCCCCTCTCGCTGGGAGGGCATGCCTGCCGTTCTCATCGAAGCGCTGGCCGTCGGCTGCCCGGTGGTGGCGGCCAATTGCCCCGGCGGTGTTGCGGAAGTGATCGAGGACGGCGGCATCGCAGGCCTTGTGCCGACCGATGACGTTCCAGCGCTGGCCGACGCCATGCTGAGCGGCCTGTCCCGAAAGCCGGACCGGGATGCCCTGCGGCGCGCTGTCCTGCCGTACCATACCGACCCGGCCATCACCGCCCATGAGCGCTGGCTTCAGCAGTACTTGAACAAGCGCGCCGCGCCGCTCGTGACGCTGGAGACAGGAACATACGGGCGCTGACTGCCGTCTGCGGGCGCTTCAATCCCTTGCAAACAGCGCGCCTTCGTCCAGCCTGACCGTTCCATCCGCCTGAAAGCGAATTGAAATAAGCGTCCAGGACAGAACCGGGCGGCGGCCGCGCTCGGCCGGCACATAGCGCCATTGCAAGGCCGCCTGCCGCGCGGCTTCATCAAGGCGTGCATGGCCGCTGCTCTGGTGGATGTCCGCCGAATGCCCCCTGCCCTGCGGCGTCACCAGCACGCGCAGCACCACCGTGCCCGCTTCCCGCGCGCTGCGGGAAGCTCTCGGGTAATCCGGCATCCGGTTCTGCAAGTAAGGTGCGTCATAAATGGGCGGTGCCATCAGATCGAAACCGCGCGCTCCAAGAGTGTTGGCGGTCACGGACGGTGTGAGCACCTCCTCCGCAATCACGGCCTCGACCGGTCGGCGTACCGGCGGGCGATCCATTCTCCGCTGACTTTCCGCGGGCGGCAGATCCGGCGCAATGTCCGGCAGTGGCACCGGCATCAACATTGAGCGCGGCACTGCCTGCGTCGGCGGCGGGGCAGGCACGAACACCGCCGTCTCCAGTCGCAGCACCGGTCCGTCCGGCGCTTCCGGCAGTATGATGCGGTAGGTCAGCAGCGGCCCCAGCACGGCAAGATGCAGCAGGATGACGCCGCCCAGAATCCATGCCCGGTCCGGGCCCGGCCGGTGCTGGCGGATCAAATGCCGAAGGCGGGAGAGCGTCATAGAACAAGGACAGGCAACCGAAGCTGATGTCTGGTAGCCCGGCCACCAGATGCGCGCAAACGGTTTCCCGTCCCGGCGGCTGTCCTCCTCCTCAAACCAGTGGGCGGATCACCAGCTGCGCCATGCCATGAGCCATCGAGCGCACGTCGATCCGCTGGTCCGCCACGTTGACCCGCACCGCGCATGGCGCGCCCATGTTCTCGATGATGAAGCCGTTTGGATACTGCACCTGCGGTACATAGATCTCCGTTGGCGCAGGCACGCTCGGGTCTCCCATCAGCACGCACCGGAATATCCGGGTGCTGCGGCTGAACCGCATCATCATCAGCCGCCCTTGCGTCTTGCGCACATAGGGTCTGCAAAATCCCTCAACCGCCCGGCCGCCCGCATTGGGATCGTTCAGGCCGTCCATCTGGTCGCGCGAGAAGATGGAGAGATCCTCCTGGTTCCAGCCGTCCCCAATGCGCGGATCGTTGCTGTTGCTGGCGGTATAATTCCATTGCGTGCCGCACAGCAGCAACTCGTCCAGCGCATCGTACATCAGGTCGAGCGCATCGTTCTGCTTGCGCCAGACCTCCGGCCCCCGCTCCCCCCGCGCCCATGCGGCATAGGAAGCGCCATCGTCGAGGTTGAAGGGAAGGCCGAATTCGCCCACCAGAACCGGTGCACCCTGCTGCAAGGCGGCGGCCGCTGCATTCAGCAGGCGCAGCTGGCGCACGTAGATCCGCCCCAGCTCCCACCGGTTGCGGGCCCTCTCTCCTGTCAGCAGGTCAACATGATCGCTCGGTTCGAACGAGGCGGTCGCCAACGATGTGATGTCATACCAGTGCCCCGCCACGACTGTCGCCTCGGGCAGCTGGTTCGGGTAACTCCGGCCGTCATGAAAGCCGCGGGGGTCGATTTCCGCAAAAATCGCCCAGTCCTTGTTCCAGGCACGCACCGCACCTGCCACCTGCCGGAAAAAGGGCCCGAAACAGTCATCTGCTATATTCACCATCTGGCCGTCGATCGTGCGGAACGCATTCTCCCGCAGCGCAACCGGCTGATCTCCGCGCATTTCATAAACACCCGCCTTTTCGAACGGGCAGCATGCGCCCGGCTTCCAGATGGAAACGCCGTTGGGGTTGAGGACCTGATCGTCCACCGGCACGGCTCGGCCAAGACCTGCATGATGCGCCAGCCGCGGCACGCGCACGGGAATTCCCCGCGCCGCCACCAGACTGTCCAGCGGAGACGGTGCAAGGCCCGGCATCGGCGGCGCCAGTTTTTCAAAGGACGGCGTCAAGTGGCGGTAGGTCAGGCGCGTGCCAACCCAGCCGATGCCCGGCTCGTTCATCGTGTCGAAGCCCAGAATATTGGGCAGATGCGCCACCCGCCGCGCCACCTCCGCCATCGCCGCGGTATAGTGCCCCTGCAGGAAACGCTGCACATTGGTGCCGCTGATTTTCCACTCTGGCGTCGCCAGCTGGCCCAGCCAGAAAAGAGTCCACACAATCGCATTGGCAGGCAGCCAGTAATTGCTCGTCCACGCCATCTGCGGGTACGCTGGCTGGCGCGGATTGGGATTTGAGAAGTCGAAGGCGTGCTGCATCACCAGCGCCGCGCCCGCATCGTGGAACTTGGTAAAATCCATCCCCAGCGCATCGAATACCCAGCCGGGCGCGCCATCCCCGCCGGACATGCGCGACCACACATCCTGATGCAGATCAATGATGATATAAAATCCGTAGTCGCCGGCGCGTTCGCAAACCTGTGCGAAATAATCCAGATATTCCTCGTCGTACTGGCCCGGCCCCGCGTGCTCGATCGCCTCCCATGTCGTCAGCAACCGCAGGCAATTGAAGCCCCAGTGGCGCAGCCGGCCCAGATGCTCGTCGGCCTCCGCCAGCGGGAACGGCCGGCCGATGAACGAAACCGAGCGATGATCGGAAAAGTCGGTTGGAATGTGCGTACCCCCGTTGGGGTAGGGCAACTTGCTGTCGCCGCCCAGATTGACGCCGCGCAGCATGACCTGGCGGCCCTCGCCGTCCAAAAACATGGACCCTGCAACGCGAACTTGAGAGAGCGGCATGACTCCTGGCTCCAATTCACCTGATCCTGGAGGCGGAGCGGCTCCGGGATATCCCGCCGCGGACCTCCACCGCGACACGGCGCACAGCCATGGGATCCGTGCCCTGCTTAGAACGCAGGAAAAGAGCGAACAGATGCTTCAGCACGATGCCTGGCCGCCGGATATACGCTCCGTGTGGCATCGGGTCCATCTGCCTGGTCCGGCTTCGCCTGGTCGGTGCTGCCGGAATCCAAGGAGGCCGCACGACGAACCACCCGGATTCATGGCGAAAACGGCCCTTAATCGGCAAGCCGATGTCCGGTTCCGGCGAATAACCCGGACACGGCCTTGATAAGGCAGGGCCAAATGGTTTACGGACAGTTGCGAGCCCGCGCCATACGCGGCCGGGTCAACCACTCTTGAGTCTGACTGCTGCGCAGGCGCCCTTGGGCGCATCTGACAATGTGCGCAATTCGCCAGACCGCACCGCCTGCATCAGGCGTAGAAAGCCATACATGTCTGTTCGTATCCTCGCTATTGATTTTGAAACTGCCGACAATGGGACGGATAGCGCCTGCGCTGTCGGCCTTGCACTCATTCAGAACGGCAAGATTACCGAGCAGTCTCACTACCTGATCCGCCCCCCGCGCCAGAAAATCCTGTATTCGGATATCCACGGCATCTTCTGGGAAGACGTCGCCGATCAGCCATCCTTCGGTGAACTCTGGCCCGAGCTTGAGCCCACCTTCAAGCAGGCGGATTTCTTCGCGGCGCACAGCGCGCGGTTCGACCGCAGCATTCTTTACGGCAGCTGCGCGGCCTATGGCATTTTTGCGCCGAACAAGCCGTGGCTCTGCACCGTGAAACTCGCTCGCGCCGCGTGGAACATTTTCCCGACCAAGCTGCCGAACGTATGTGAGCACTTCGACATTCCGCTGCGTCACCACGATGCTATGTCGGATGCCCGCGCCTGCGCCGAGATCACCCTGCGCGCCTGGCATGAGGGCCGTGACCTGTCCGCCGGGATCATGGGCTCGGTGAAGTACGCCGTCAGTCGTGTCTGATTAAGCCTTTGGCTTCAGTGTTCTTGCAAAGGCCCGGCCGGATTCCTCTGCCGGGCCTTTCTGCATCGAATTCCCGACTGGCCCAGCAGCGCCGTTTCCGTATAATGGCAGCCTGCCGCCCGGCGAATGCACGCCCTTTCGCGACCGCCGACCAGCCCGTTCCTCCCCTTAAATAAACTCTTGGAGTTTCAGTTTCCCGGCCGCTATGCTTAAGTTTGCGCGAAAGGGAAACTGGTGCAAACTTTACTGACAGCACTAACCGGATATGAAACCGAGACCGCCCAGCTCCGGCTCGCGGTCATGATGGCCCATGAGCAAGCGATTGCGGCCGTGTCCCGGCTGGATCAGGCCGTCTCCGGCCATCCCTACGCCCCGCTCTGGCGTGCTTACAGCGAAGTGCAGGCGCTGGCCGACCTTGGCCAGCAGGTCGATGAGCCCTCGGACGCGAAACGTATTTTTTCTGCGATGATCGGGGCCGAGAACAGCATCCTGGAACCTGCGATCGGCCGTCTGACGCTGGCGGCCCGGAACCGCTGGCGTGCCATGGAATGGCGCAAGGGGCATGACGCGCTGAAGGAAACCGTGGAAGCCGTCTGCACAGGCAATCCGCACAAGGGGCCGGCCCTGCTCCTGCTCATTGCCCGCCTGCACCAGATGGAGCGGCAGCGGCAGGATCGCTGCGATCTGATCATGGCCGTGCCCTATGCCCTGAGGCGACAGAAGCTGACACAGACGGTTCTGCCCGGTCTGGTCGGCTCCGTTCGCGCTCTCGCCTCACGGGAGTATTCCTCCGCCGCCATGATCGAGCGGTTCTGCCAGCGCCTCGCCGGTCAGGCAGAGCAGGGTCTGCGCCTTCTTGAAGAGATCAGCCGCGCAGTGGCGGAAAGTCAGCGGAAAGTCGAGGGCGCGAAAACTCAGCGGAAAGATGCGCTGCGCCGTCTGGCGTGGGAAGCGCTCTGGCCCCGCCCCCTCTCGCCTGCGGGCCTTGCCAAGCGGTGGAAGCAGCAGGTTTCAACCACGTCCCGCCTCCTGAAAGCCGGCGAGGAAATCGGCATCGTCCAGCCGATCGTTGACCGCTCCGCGATGAAGCGGCCGATCTATCAGCGCTACGCCGGCAGCCTCCTCGTCCAGATGGCCGGGCTGGAGTCGACTCCGCGTGGCCGCCCGGTGCTTGCCCCCCATCCCGCCACGCTTGATGCCCTCTTTGATGAGGACGCCTTCAGCGATGCACTGGCCGCAGTTGACCGCATGCTCGAGCGGTTCGGCACGCCCGTGATGGATGAAGACGCCTGACCTCAAAAGGCTGGAGCGGTTCGGCTGTCGCGCTTCGAGCAACCTCGTGGCCGCTTGCTCTGAGCGGGCAAGACCTGCCAGGTGAGCTTTCCGCTCGCTATTATCGCAGCTGCCTCCCCCTATCTCTGCCAGATCAAGTCGGCGCCTGACGCATCCGGCGCGCAAAGGTAGCGGAGGATCCTGACGTGATTGCTCTCCAATCAGCCCCGGATCTAGGCTGGAGTCCTCTTAGCGCCACCGGGCAGGACAACGGCGTGCTTCACTTATGTCCCTGCCGTCCAGCCAGTCAGGTTCTCCTCAGGTCCATGCCCAGGCACGCTACACGGAGGGGCCTGCACCTCTGGTTCAAAGGAATGCCCGTAGAACCAAGTCCCCTCTGTCAGCGTGGAGCACGGCAGAGACAGGCGAGGGGCGCTTCCCAGTTTGCTGGCACTTGGGCGACTGCAACGCTTCGCATCGGGTCGGGCCATGTAATTCCAGTGGCGGGTCCTGTCGGCGTTCAGCCCGTTCTTGCAGGGCATATCCTCGCTAAAAATGGCGGATTTCCGCGGCTTTGCGGCCAAGTTGCAGATCTGCAAGAGTGCCTCGGAGGGCACTCTTCAACCCACTTGCCTCATGCCTTGTCCGGGACACGCCTCCCTCCGTCATGCCCGCTCAGCCCAGCCCTAACGCAACAAAAAAGCCCCGATATTTCGGGGCTTTAGTGTCATCTTGCAGATCTGCAATTTCACCGAAGTATCTGCTCTGCCGTCTGGTTGATGAGCGCCATCACTTCGTCCTTGCTCGCGCCGTGACCCGGCAGCACCTGGATCTGAAAGGCGCCACCCCGGCCCGGGCGGCTGAAGCGCAGCACCGGGCGGCCGTTCGGCAGCGTCACCGTTTCCACCTCGGCCTTGGCAGTCTTCGGCGCGGCAAGGCTCTTCTTGAGCCGCGCGCGCACTGTGCCTGCCGGAAGGTAAGCCTTGCCGCTTGCGGCCAGCTTCTCCTGCTCGGCGGCCAGCTCCAGCGCCGTTGCCAGCACCGCCGCACGGCTCTTCTCGGTTTTCAGCAACGGCGCGATTTCGGCAGCGGCCGTGATGTTGACCGCTCGCCGATCCCCGAACGCCGCCAGAATTTCATCCGGCAGACGGGCCATGGTCAGGTAACGGCTGAGCCAGCTTTCCGAAACATTGAGCCGCTTGGCCATCGCGTTCTGCTGGCCGTCGTAATAGTCGGCCAGCGCCAGCGCGTAGGACCGTGCGCGCTCGTAATCCGAGATGTCCTGCCGCTCGCGGTTCTCCAGATCCTGCAGGCGGAACGCCGCCTCGTCGTCCATGTCCTGCACGGCAACGAGGAACTTCATCTCAGGGTAGTTGTGTGCCCGCAGCCAGCTGATGCTCCAGTGGCGTCGCGCCCCGCAGATCACTTCGTAATCCACGCTGGGGTTGCCGCGCACCGGACGCACGATGGCCGGGATCTTCTGGCCGCCCTCGGCGATCAGGTTATCGATCAGATCCTGGCATTGCTCCAGCGTCAGCTGGTCATAGATGCGGGCGTTGCCCTGCCAGATACGGCAGCGTGCCGGGTCGATCAAACGCTGGGTCTGCACCTTGGTGTCAGAGCCCAGCGCCGAGCCCAGTGCCGACATGCGGCTGGAAAGATTGGCGTTTTCGGCTGCGCCCGGCTCCGGCGTATTGGCCTGCCGCTTTTCCAGCGCCTGCGAAATAATGGAACGGGCCTTTATCGCCATGCGTGCCTTCCTTCCAAGCGGTGGTCAGATGAAGAGGGGTCAGAGCAGGCCAGCCTGCTCCAAGGATTCGTAGTGGCTCGGCCAGGTCTTGCGGATCAGCAACTCCAGCTCCTTGCCGTAAGCGTCGAGGTACGACATGCAGCGCGTCCACGTCTGGCGCGAAGCGGTCGGCTGGCCGATTTCATAGACGCTCTTCAGCAGCATGCCGGCATTGTCGATCTCGGCCGAATCCTTCAGCTGCGCCCGCATCATGCGCCGGCCCCAGGTTTCTTCCATGAAATGGCTCATCTCACCGTGGCTGGTCTTGGTGTCCGAGCCGCGGGAAATCACCACGCGCAGGAACTTGTAGGTCCGCTCGCGCGGCAGGCTGGAGAGCTGCTCCAGCACATCCGTCATCATGGAGATGAACTTGCGGGTAGAGAACAGGTCGACGTTCGAGGGCAGGGTGGGGATCAGCAGCGCATTGGCCGCCCGCAGCACGCTCAGCGAAATGAAGCCCAGTGCCGGGGGCGAATCCAGAATCACCACGTCATAGTTCTGTGCCGCCCGCTCGATGCCGTCGCGCAGCCAGTCGAAGTGGATCGGGTTGTCCTTCAGCAGCACCGCCATTTCATATTCGGAGCTGAACAGGTCCAGGTTCGCCGGAATGAGGTCAAGCCCCTCCCAGTGCGTCGGCCGGATTGCGTAGCTCAGATCCTCGTAGTCACGGCGCAGGTACGGATACAGCGTCTCGCTGCTGCCCAGGTCCACGTCCGGGTTGATGCCCATGAGACTGGTCGAGGACCCTTGCGGATCGCAGTCCACCAGCAGCACGCGGTAACCCTTGAGCGCCAGATAATGAGCAGTGTGCACGGCAATGGTCGACTTGCCGACGCCACCCTTGAAGTTCTGTACCGAGAGAATGACAGGCTCGTCGGTCTCGGATCGCCAGGGCAGGGTGCCGAACACCCGCCGCATGTTGTTCACTTCCGGCAGCGTGTAGCCCACGCGCCGGTTGGTCGCCGATAACTCGGGCTGCGGCAGGCGACCAGAGGCTTCCGCTTCCCGAATTGATTCGGACGAGCGGCCGATCATCTCGGCTGCCTTTCCCATCGGGAAGCGCAGCGTCAGAGACCGACGCTGGTTGCGCTGCGAAACCACATCTTCCAAAGCCTGGAACGACAGCTCGGTATCGTTGCGGAAGGCGAGAATGGTTTCGAGCGTTTCTACAGGTTCCATGGGAAACTCGCTCCTTGGTCTGGCAATCGCTCGCTTATAGACAGGGTGCTTTGCAAATTGAAACCCCTAACACACAAAATTTGCAAACCCTCCCGCTGATTTTGCGCATCTGGCCAAGTGCGAATCAGAACTTCATGATGAGCCCAGCCCGGTTGTACGACCTGCAAACTGCCTGTGGATAACGCCCGCTGACATTTCGCACCTCCGCTGACTTTCCGCGCTCAAGCTCCGCTACCTTTCCCACCAACCTCCCGCTGACTTTCCGCAACGACTCGTTCCGCTTCCGCTGACTTTCCACAGACACAGATTCTGATTCCTATAGACCGAACCTGAATCAGATCCGATATGATGACGAAAACTCAGCGGGACCTTGCCGGGCCGCGTCGCTCGCAGCCGCGTTTTTGATCGTTTTCAAATTTTGGATTTGCATTTTTTGCAAACTCCCGCTCACTTGGCCCACGGTTCGCCAATGCACCGCCTTAGTGCCGCAAACTGGCAAACGCGAAATCTCAGCGGGCCACTTTGCAAATTTCTGGCTTTTGTGCGTGACAAACGCCAACCTGGAACCATAGTCTTAACGCACAGAGTCGCTAGGGACCGCCAAGATGGAAGATTCGTTCGACGTTGCACGCCTGCGAAAACAGCTGGAGCTGTTCTCGTTCGACGCCGCGCCCATGATGGCGACGACGCGAGACCCGCGTGCCCGCAAGTTGATCGCCTCCATCTGCGAAATGGAGAAGGCTGATCCCAAGCTCAGCTTCCTCGATTCCGCCTTCTGCACCATGAGCCTTCCGGCCCGCCAGCCGGCCAACCCGTACAAGCCGATCCAGCGCACGGACGGGCGCTACCAGCTGCTCATCGCGCCCAAGTCCGTACCTGGCGAAGATGGCGAGCCGGTGTGCTATGGCGTGCCGTTCGGCCCCAAGGCCCGCCTCATCCTTGTCTACATGATGTCCGAGGCGCGGCGGAACAACAGCCCCGAGATTTACCTCGGCAACAGCCTGTCCCACTTCATGCGCCGCATGGGCTATTCCAGCGATGGCGGAGGCAAGAACGGCGCGCTTACCGGCGTGCGCGAACAGCTGCGCCGCCTCCTGCGCTGCGAATGGACCATCCGCTTCGTCGGCGATGACAACAGCGAGACCGTGCAGGACGTGGCGCTGGCCAACGCCTACGAAATCTTCCAGGGCGATGCCTTCGTGAAGCGCATTCGCTTCTCGGACGCCTTCTTCAACCATCTGATGCGCCACTCCGTCCCGCTGGATGAGCGCGCGCTGGCGCAACTGCGTGACAACGCCACTGCCATCGACCTTTACACCTGGCTCGCCTTCCGCCTGCCGAATGTGGACGGCGAGATTGCGGTCGAGTGGGAGAAGGTGCGCAAGGCCCACTTCGGGCTGGAGTCCCCGCGCATGCGCGACTTCCAGCGCGCCATCCGCGACGCGTGGATCCGGGTGCAGGCGGTCTATCCGGCGGCCAAGGCCGATTTCAGCCGGCCCGACATGGTGGTGCTGCGCGAATCCGCTCCGCCGGTCGAGAAGGATTTCCTGCCGCGCCGCAGCCACCTGACGACACTGGCCGCCCCGAAGGAGGCGCCGGCCCGTATCGTCGAGGCTCGCGCGGCTGGCACCAAGGTCATCGAGGATGACATGACCTTCCCCGAAGGCAGCCTCGGCTTTGGCGGCCCGGCCGAGAAGAAGCTGCGCGAGATCGCGCTTGATCTGGGCGGCGGCTGGGACGTAGATCGCATTGCTGATGAATTCCGCAAGCTCATCCGCACCCGTCCGGACGAACTGAAGGGCGCCGAACTTGTCCGTTGCTGGGCGGGCTTCTGCCGCTCCTACGCCGAACGGCGCGTGGCTAGGTTGTAATTTGCAGCGGCGTAGTTAAATTGACTGGGTAGTGAGCCTAATCTTTATCATGCATAAAATATTACTAGTATCGAATATGTACCCTTCTGATGATCAGATCATTTTTGGGGTGTTTATTAAGAATATTGAAAGAACGTTAAAGAACGCAGGATTCAATGTTGTTCTACATGTTATTCGGGGGCGGGGCGTAACCATTTGGGGGAAAATAATCAAGTACGCCAAGTTCTATACAAAATCGCTCTTCACTGATCTGAGCAGTTTCGATGTTGTGCATATCAGCTACCCATCTCACAGTTTTCTACCTTTTTTCTTAAAACGGAAGAAGGGGGCGAAGTTTATTGTCCGTTTACATGGTCACGATCTCGTTGCAGCTCACAAAGAGACATTGTTGTTCAGGCTGCTTAGGTTTATTAGCTTACAAGCATGTCGGAGAGCGGACGGAATAATCGTTCCTTCTCGATTTTTCCTTTGTGAACTGCAAAAGCTCGCGCCGAAGATTGCTGTTTCTGTTGCCGTGATCCCAAGTGGCGGCATAGACACCACTGTGTTTAAACCTATTCCTCAACTTGAGGCAGATCACGGCAAAATATGCTTTGGATATGTTGGCCGCATTGACCAAGGTAAAGGTGTCGACTTATTCGTCAGAGCGCTTGCGACGCTGCCCCATTCATGTTCAGCAATAATTGTCGGCGGGGGGCCCTATCTTTCCAAATTAGAAGAAATGATACGAGAGTTAGGCTTAGTTGATCGCTGCAACATAGTCGGGCCCGTTCCTTATTCAGAACTCCCCGATTACTATAACCAGATTGATCTTCTTGTTTTCCCGACACTTTTCAAAGAAAGCTTTGGGAACGTCGTGCTAGAGGCGATGGCTTGCGGCGTACCGGTCCTTGCTAGCAACCATGGCGCGCCAGCTGATTTTATCACAACAGGAGTGGATGGATTAAAAGCTACTCCC
Organism: Pedomonas sp.; assembly: GCF_036515995.1. Classification (NCBI taxonomy): domain Bacteria; kingdom Pseudomonadati; phylum Pseudomonadota; class Alphaproteobacteria; order Sphingomonadales; family Pedomonadaceae; genus Pedomonas; species Pedomonas sp. The sequence continues at coordinate 12,410 of NZ_DATBUP010000197.1, forward strand.
GGAGATGTCGATTCTCTGCAACAGAAAATGAAAGAGTTTCTCGATTTAACTACTGAGGAAAGAAAATTGATGCAGAAAAACGCTATAGAAAAAGCGGGACATTACAGTGCGCCTATAATAGATGAACAATATTGCTCATATATTTCTCATGTTTCTGCACAAATTTAAAGTTGCATTTTATTATTTGGTCGTGGCGAAACTACCGCATAGTCGGCTTTTTCCACCAGCATCGCGACTGCGCCAATGGTATGTGAGCAAGGTTCTGAAAATTATGGACCGGCCCACCCACATGACTAGGTTCGAGCCTAATGTTTATATTGGGAATGCCCGGCATGTAAAAATTGGAAGCGGCTGCCAGATTAATGAAAATGTGTTCATTCAAGGTGGTTACATTGGGAATGACGTTTTAATAGCTCCAAATGTTGCAATTCTTTCGACTGCGCATATTCATGACAGGATCGATCTTCCAATTGTTATGCAGGGTAATACTGATCCAGCTCCGCCAGTTATTGAGGACGGCGCATGGATTGCACGTAATGCTGTGATTATGCCTGGGCTGAGAGTCGGCGCGGGCGCAATCGTGGCTGCGGGGGCGATTGTGGTTAAGGACGTTCCGCCTTATATGATCGTTGGAGGAGTACCTGCCAGAGTGATAAAAAGTAGGAAAGTTGATGAAAATCAACGTTAAAGGCTACACAGTTGAGACATTTACTTCCGTTGAAGAAATGGCGCGACTCGTCAGCAGCCGCAAAACCATTCTGATATCTATTAATGCGTTATCTGTTGTTTCGACCGATCCGCAGCTGGCTTCCCTGTCTCACCAACATACTGGCTACCTTGATGGCATAGGCGCCTGGCTATTAGCGAAAAAATATTTCATGAACGTCGGTGTACGGGTGGCCGGCGCTGATTTGTGGCTTGAATTGATACGTCAGAACCCTCAGGCACGGATCTATTGTATTGGAAGTACGGACGAGATCATAACTACTACAGTTGCTAAAATAGAATCAGAGTTTCCCCAACTGACCATTTGTGGATTTAGAAACGGCTTTCTGAAATCAGATGAGGAAGAGGCGAATCTCGTCTCTGATATTATCAGAGAGAAGCCGGATTTTGTCTTTATTGCAACCGGTCAGCCGCGCCAGGAGTTGCTGGCGCAAAAGTTGTTCGCATTCCACCCAGCGCTTTACGCAGGCTTGGGCGGTAGTTTCGACGTTTATTCTGGGAAGCTGGACCGCGCTCCCGTTTGGATTCAACGGATTGGCATGGAGTGGCTCTACCGCCTTTACCAAGAGCCTCAACGTTGGCGACGAATGGCGCCACTAGTCAAGCTAGTACCATTGCTGCTTCGTCCTCGTGGCAGTTGAAGCAAATGATAGAACGCAAGCGCGGCTTGTAGGACGTCGAATTATACGGCTGCCGTGCAAGCCGTATAATCAGCGTGCTCCAAACCCTTTCAATTACCCACAAATCGTCGCATGGGTGATTCCGCTGGACTCATTGCCGTTGCCCGAAGGGCGTCGCTCATGATTCGTTCCCGAGCACCAATTTTCTGGAGCGAGGTGCGCGGTGGACAGGACGACATCGGACAT
>NZ_DATBUP010000198.1:0-29884 GCF_036515995.1 Pedomonas sp.
CCATGGCGCAGGCGCTGACCCGGCTCTACGGCCTCTATCGGGACAAGGCCGGTGCGGCGGTGGCCGATGCGGGCGGCGGCGGCTCTGATGGCCGCGGCGATACCGACGTGCTGGGCCCGCTGGAGCGCGTGCGGGACGTCATTCAGGAACGGCGCAACCACTTCCCCGAGCTGGACGAGAAGGCCGAGAGCATTTCCGAGGAACTGCGGCTGCACGGTGATGACCTGTTCGCGGCGCTGAAGGAGCGGCTGCGTGCCAAGCACGGCATCGGCGTGCGCGTGCTGCCGGTCGATGTACTGCCCGAGTCGCTGCGCCGGTATGACTATCACCGCCGCCAGTTGCAGCTCTCCGAACTGCTGGAGCCCGCCAGCCGCGCCTTCCACGCCGCCTACCAGCTGGCCTATGCCGAGGTGCGGGCGGACATGGACCGCATCATCGAGGGCTCGGGCGTTGAAGACGGCCCGGCTCAGCAACTGCTGCGCGTGAACCTTGCCAACTACTTTGCGGCGGCGGTGCTGATGCCCTACGGGCGCTTCCTTACGGCGGCCGAACAGCTGAACTACGACCTTTCCCTGCTGTGCGCCCGCTTCGGGGCCAGCTTCGAGCAGGTGTGCCACCGTCTCACCACCCTCCAGCGCCCCGGTGCGCGCGGCGTGCCGTTCTTCCTTATTCGGGTGGATCAGGCGGGCAATGTCTCCAAGCGCTACTCGGCAGGCCGCTTTCACTTCTCCAAGTACGGCGGCACCTGCCCGCTGTGGTCGTTGCACGCCACCTTCCGCGCGCCGGGACAGATCCTGAGCGAAGTGGTCGAGCTGCCGGACGGCACCCGTTACTTCTCCGTCGCCCGTACGGTGCGCACCCACGTGAACGGCTGGGGCGGCATCGAGCCCCAGTTCGCGGTAGGCCTGGGGTGCGAGCTGAAATACGCCCGCCAGCTGGTCTACAGCCGCGGGCTGGATCTGGATAACCCCAACGCCACGCCCATTGGCGTCAACTGCGCCCTGTGCGAGCGCGAGGCCTGCCGCCAGCGCAGCCAGCCGCCGCTCTCCAAGGCGCTCATCATCGACGAGCGGTCGCGCGGCGCGACCCCCTACCGTTTCGCAGAACCCGGAATCCCCGCGCCCTTGCAACGCTGATCCGCAGGCGCGCGCCTAATCGTGCAGAACAGGAGGACCATCTCATGTCCGTAAGCGGCGTTCAGATCACCGGCCCGATGAACCCGGGCTATGAAACCATCCTGACGGACGAGGCCGTCGCCTTCCTCGCCGAATTGCACCGGCGCTTCGAGGCGACCCGGCGGCAGCGACTCGCCGCCCGCGCCTCCTTGCAAGCGCGGCTGGATGCGGGCGAGCGCCTTGGCTTCCTGCCGGAAACCGCTGCGGTGCGCGGCGCGCCATGGAAGATCGGCCCGATCCCTGCGGATCTGACCGATCGCCGGGTCGAGATTACCGGGCCGGTGGACCGAAAGATGGTCATCAACGCGCTGAACTCGGGCGCGAAGTGCTTCATGGCCTGCTTCGAGGATGCCTCGACGCCCGCATGGGAGATCATGGTCGAAGGCCAGATCAACCTGCGTGACGCCGTTGCCGGCACCATCAGCCTGACCGATGAAAAGTCCGGCAAGCAGTACCGGCTGGGCAAGGAGACGGCGACGCTCATCGCCCGCCCGCGCGGCTGGCACCTCATGGAGAAGCATCTGTATGTGGACGGCGAGCCCATTGCTGGCGCGCTGTTCGACTTCGGCCTCTACTTCTTCCACAACGCCAAGGCCCTGCTGGCCAAGGGCTCCGGCCCATACTTCTACCTGCCCAAGATGGAGCACTATCTCGAGGCCCGGCTGTGGAATGACGTGTTCATCTACGCCCAGTCCGCGCTCGGCCTGCCGCTTGGCACCATCAAGGCAACCGTGCTCATTGAAACCCTGCCCGCCGCCTTCCAGACCGAGGAGATCCTGTGGGAGCTGCGCGAGCATATCGTGGCGCTCAACTGCGGCCGGTGGGACTACATCTTCAGCTACATCAAGCGCCAGCGCACCGACCCCAACGCCGTGCTGCCGGACCGCGCCGCCGTCACCATGACTGTGCCGTTCATGCGCAACTACTCGCTGCACACCATCCGCACCTGTCACCTGCACGGGGCCTACGCGATGGGCGGCATGTCCGCCTTCATTCCGGTGAAGAACGACGAGGCCCGCAACGAGGCCGCCTATGAGGCCGTGCGCAAGGACAAGGAACGCGAGGCGACCGACGGGCACGACGGCACCTGGGTTGCCCACCCCGGACTTGTGCCGGTGGCGATGGAAGTGTTCGACCGCATCATGCCCGGCCCGAACCAGCTGGCCAAGATCCCGGACGTTGCCGTCTCCGCCGATGATCTGCTGACGCCCTCCGAGGGGCCGCGTACACTTCAGGGCCTGTCGATGAACATCAACGTCGGCATCGGCTACATCGCCTCGTGGCTGCGCGGTCAGGGCGCTGCGCCCATCCACAATCTGATGGAGGACGCCGCCACCGCCGAGATCAGCCGCACCCAGATCTGGCAATGGCGCAAGACCGAAACCCGCCTCGACAGCGGCGAGACGGTGGATGACGCCCTCATCAACCGCGCCATCGACGAGCAGCTCGACATCTGGCGCGCGGACGTGGGCGACAACTTCTTCGCCTCCGGCCGCTACGTCGAAGCCGCCGAGTTGATGCGCGAGATGATCTTCGCCGAAGACTGCCCGGAGTTCCTCACACTCCCGGCCTACGATCGCTACTTCGCGGCGTGAAGGTAAGCGCGGGGCTCATGTCCTTCGGGCTTTGAGTCGCAGGAGGTCTCGACCCCCTGTACCCCCGTTTCATTAACAGGGCCGTGTCCTTGAACAGAGGGCGCGGCCCTGTTCTTATCTGGTCTTTCCAATCACCCAGCCGCTTCCTCGCACGTTCCGATCAAGCGAATTGGAGTGCAGAGGTTCAAGTCCCCTGCACAAAGAGCAAAATCGGTCTAATCTCCCGCCGAAACTTGAGTACGGGGAGCGGGGCAATGCCGCCGGTGACAGTGCAGCTTCTGGGGGCGCGGCGGTTTGCGCCGTTGTTCGCCACCCAGTTTCTGGGGGCCTTCAACGATAATCTGTATCGCACGGCGATGACGTTTCTCATCGTCTATCACCTGACGGCGCATGATCCGCAGGCGGGCGCAGTGCTGGCAACAGTGGCAGCGGGGCTGTTCATCCTGCCCTACTTCCTGTTCTCAGCCATCGCCGGACAGGCGGCGGACGTGCGGGACAAGGCGTGGGTTGCCCGCATGGTGAAGGTGGCGGAGGTCGCCATCATGGCCGTGGGCGCGTTTGCGCTGACGCACGACTCCATCCCGCTGCTGCTGTTCATCCTCTTCCTGATGGGCGTTCACTCCGCCTTCTTCGGGCCGATGAAATATTCCATCCTGCCCCAGCATCTCGGCCGCCATGAGCTTCTGGCGGGCACCGGACTGGTGGAGGCGGGCACGTTCCTCGCCATTTTGTTCGGGCAGATTCTGGGCGGCCTGTTCACGCCTGCGCAGGCGGCGTGGGGCGTAGTGCTGGTGGCGGTGCTGGGTCTGGCCGCCAGCTGGGCCATCCCGCCTGCCCCGCCGCTGGTGCAGAATGGCCGCCTCAGCTGGAACCTCGTTGCCGAGACGGTGAAGCTGATGCGCTCGGCCCATGCCAACCGCACGGTGTGGCGGGCGATTGTCGCCCTCTCCTGGTTCTGGGCGCTGGGCACGGTGATGACCGCGCAGCTCGGCCCGCTGGTGCGAGCCGAACTGGGGGCATCGCAAGCGGTGGCAACTCTGTGCCTTGCCGCCTTCTCGGTGGGGATTGCGGCGGGGTCGGTGCTGATCGGCCGCCTGCTGCACGGACGGGTGACAGGCCGCTACACCGCCGTCAGCATGGCGGTGGTGGCACTTGCCCTCCTTGATCTGGTGCTGACGGTGCGCGGTTTCGCTCCGGCTTCTCCTGTCCTGATGGAACCGGAAGCGTTCCTCGACCAACCCGGCGCATGGCGGGTGCTGCTGGACCTGACCGTGCTGGCAGTGGCGGGCGGGGCGTATTCGGTGCCGCTCTATGCCCTCATGCAGACGGCCAGCGCAGAAGGCGCGCGCTCCCGCATGGTCGCCGCCAACAATGTGCTGAACGCGGTGTGGATGGTGGGTGCAACCGGCATCAGCGCGGCCCTGCTCGGCGCGGGACTGCGCGTGACGGACATCTGTCTCGTGCTGGCCGGGTTCGCGCTGATGATGGCCTTCTATTGCTGGCGCGGCTTTCGCGCGGAGGCCGGGGCGACAGGACAGGCCTAGAAAGAGAACAGGGGGCCGAAGCCCCCTGCCGAGATCAGGTGTGATCCATCCTCACCACATCCAAGTGGTGGGGTTGTAGATCGGCTGCTGCTTCTGGGCTGCCAGCAGCGCCTTGATGGTGCGCACGGCGGTCCACACCGCGATCCAGATGAACCAGACCCACGCCACCGGGATCAGGATGATGGTAAGGCAGATCAGCCCCGCCACGATACCCTGCAGCAATCCGAGCCAGAAAGTGCGGATGTGGTAGCGGAAGTGGCTCTGCTCCCACTCTGCCGGACGGTCGCCGCTCCACACATAGGCCAGGATGAGGCCGATCAGGGTGGCGAGCCAGCCGGTGATGAAACCAAGAAGGTACAGCAGGCTCACGATGGTCGGATTGTTCAGCTGGAAGCCGCTGGAGGGCTGCTGGTAGCGCCCTTCCGGCGAGTAATTCGAGTTGTCCGTCATGTGCCTGCCTCAGACCCTTGAGTTGTAATTCTTCCGTATCTTACAACGAAGGGACGCTGGATGCTATTTCCGGCACTTTCTTCAGCTGGGGGCGCACAGTCTCCAGATCGCCGACGATCACGATCGTCATGGTCTGCGGCTTCAGGTACTGGCCTATCAGGGTGGAGACCTCCTGCGGCGTGACGGCGCGAACCTTGCCCACATACTCCTGAAGCTCGCTGCGCGGCAGGCCATGGGTGTCATAGAACGACAGGCTGGAGATTAGGCCGCTGCGAGTGGCGGTGCGCAGCACCCACATGCCGGCAAGGCCGTTCTGCTTGGCCTCGAGTTCGGCCTTTGCGGGTGGCTCGCTGCCCAGCAGGCGGATTTCCTTGAACACTTCGCGCAGGGAATCGCCGGTGTGGGCGGAGGTGACATCTGCCGCCAGCACCCATTGGCCATAGCCGGTGCCGAACCCGGCGCTGGAGCTGGGCGAGTAGGTGTAGCCCTTGTCTTCCCGCAGGTTCATGGTGATGCGCGAGGTGAAGCTGCCGCCCAGCACATCATTGGCGACGCTCATCGGCACGCGCTCGGCGAATGTCTCCGGACCCGGCAGCGGCGCACCCACATAGATGGTGGATTGCGGCGCCTTTGGCCGGTCGACCAGCACCACGTTCAGCTTGGAAGCCGGGGTGGCGGGCTTGATGATGGGGTCCGGCCCCTGTTGCCAGTCGCCGAATGCCGCCTCGATGGCCTTGCGCATGGCGGCGGCATCGAACTGTCCGGCCACATAGAGATGGGCGCGCTTCGCTCCCAGCTTCTCGGCGTGGAAGCGGCGAATGTCATCAACCGTGATGGCGGCAACCTCCGCCTCGGTGATCAGGCCATGGCCAAAGGGGTGCCCGGCAAGGAACGTCTTGGTGAAGGCGTCTCCCGCCAGCGATTGCGGATTGGTGCGCGAAATGGCGAGGTTGCGCAGCACATCCTGCTTGATGCGCGGCAACTCACTCTCCGGCAGGTTCGGGCGGCGCACCACGTCTGCCAGCAGGTTGGTCGCCTGCGGGCCGAATTCGGAGAGCACGGAAATTCCGGCGCTGAAGAACTCCTGCCCGTTGCCGACACCAACCGAGCCGCCCATGTCTCCGGCCTTCTGGGCAATGGCGACGGCGGACTGGCCGGCCGCGCCCTCGTTCATGAGGGCGCTGGTAAAGTCTGATACGCCGTACTTGCTCTCGTCGAACACGCCCGCGCGGATGCGCAAGGACAGCGTGACCTTCGGCACCGAGCCGAACGGGATCATCGTCACCTGCATGCCATTGGCAAGCTGGTAGGTCTCAATGGCAGGCAGTTTCAGGTCGCGCGGCTCGCCCGGCGGCGGCGGGGTTTCCCGTGCCGGAGCCTGGGCTTGCGGCGTCGCCGTTTGTGCAGGCTGGGCCAGCAGCGGATGGGCAGCGGTGGCAACAAGGGCGGCGGCCAGCGCGATGGAGGGAATAAGACGCATCGTCATCACTTGGCCTCCGAAGCGGCAGCGGCAGGAGCAGGAGCGTCAGCGGGGGCGGCCCCGCCCGGCTCCAGGATCAGCACCGTGCGGTTGGTGCGTGCCAGATACTTAGCCGCGGTCTCCCGGATCAGCTCCGGCGTCACAGCGGCAAAACCCTGCTCCAGCCGGTTTACCTGCGCCGGGTCATCATCGAACAGGGCGGAAGAGGCCAGCAGGTCCATCAATGAGAACCGGGTGCTGGAGCCCACCATATCATAGAGGCCGGAGCGCAGACGGGTGAGGATGCGGTTAAGTTCATCCTGCGGCACCAGTTCGGTGCGCAGCTGCTCGATCACCACATCCACGTCGGTCATGATCGCGTTCGGCTCGATGCTGGCGTCATGCACCAGTCCGAAGGTCATCAGCATCGGCCCGTTGTAGGTGAACATGCCACCCAGGAACGGATTGATGCCGCCCATCACGCCGTCGGTATAGCCCTTCTCGCGCACCAGCTTCTGGGTGAGCCGGGCATCATCTCCGCCTTGCAGCAGGCTTTCGATCATGCCGAAGGCATACCACTCTGGCGTACCGCGCGGCGGCACCTGATAGGCGAAGGCCAGCGCCGGGCGCGGCGCGAGCGCATCCGTGCGGTGCACGGTCTTTTCCTCGGTCTGCGCGGGTTCGGAGATATCCGGCATCTGGCCGGTTTCCCGCGCCTGCACGGTGCCGAAGTACTTCTGCACCCAGGCCCAGGTCTTCTCCACGTCAATGTCGCCCGCAATCACCAGTGCCGCGTTGCCGGGCGCGTAGTACTGCTGGCGGAAGGCTTCGGCCTCGGGCAGCGTTGCGGCCTGCAGGTGGTCCAGATCGCCGTAGAAGTTATGGGCATTGTACCAGTTGGTGAAGGCCGCCTGCGGCATGTCCAGCCACATGAACCCGCCGTAGGGCTGGTTCAGGACGTTCACCTTCACTTCGTTGATCACCACGTCCTGCTGGTTCTTCAGCATTTCGGGCGTCAGGGCGAGACTCTTCATGCGGTCGGCCTCGGCCCACAGCACGGTCTCGGTCAGGTGGCTCGGCACCACCTCATAGTAGTTGGTGTAATCCCACCGGGTAGAGCCGTTCAGCGCGCCGCCGTTGCCCTCGATCAGCTTCATGAACTCGCCCTTGGGCAGGTTGGCTGACCCCTGGAACATCAGGTGTTCGAACAGGTGGGCATAGCCGGTGCGGTCCTTCGGTTCCACGCGCCAGCCTACGCCATAATAGACGCCGACGGTCGCGGTCGGCACCGAGGGGTCCGGCGCGAGCACGACCTTCAGGCCGTTCTCAAGCTTGCGGTACACCACATTCACGAGCGGTTTGCTTGCAACCCTGTGGGTTGCGGGCGGTTTGCTTGCCGCCGTTTCAGTGGGCGCGGCAGCGACCGTCCTGGGTGCATTGGCATTGGGGGATGCACAGGCTGCCAGTACGGCAACGCTGGCAAGAAGGGCGGCGCGTCCGCCCAGCCGGAAAAGGCGCATCATCATGGCGACAAAGCTAAACGGCGCGCGGCGCGCCGTCCAGACTCGTCGCGGTCCTATAATGAGGGGTCAGGCGTCGAACCGGGATCAGGCGCTGGCGGGGCGCACGCGTGGTGCGCGACGCGGCCGGGGCTTGGGACGGCGGAACCAGAAGCTCCAAACGGTGAGCGTGCCGAGCAGGCACAGCCCCAGCCCTGAGACGGTCATGACCAGCTGATAGGCAAGACCGCCCACCTTGGCCGCGTGCAGGGGGTACACCATGTTGAATACCTGGGAGCCGATGGGCATGGACAGCGCATCCCGCGCTTCCACCAGACGACCGTCAGCCGGGTCGAACCAAAGCAGGGTGCGGCCGTTGGGCAGCCATTCTTCCGGCTGCTTCATGCGCAGGGAGATCAGATCACCCTCGCCTTTCGGCAGGCTGAGCGAGCGGAACTCGGCCTCGGGAAAGGTCTGGCGCGCCTGCGTGAGCACCACGTCCCAGTCAAGCTGTGGGTCCAGCGCGCCGCCGGCAACCTTGGGCGGAGCCAGTGCAGCCTTCATTTCCTCTGGCGAGGACAACGGGCTGAGCAGGAGGCTCCTCACCGGGTTGAGGGTCAGCATCACGCCGGTCAGCATGGAAAGTGTGAGCAATGGGGCGATGATGATGCCGAAATCCCGGTGCTGGCGCAAAATGGCCGGGCGGCTCATCCGCGCGGGCCAGAGCCGGAACTCGAAGGTTTTCCGCGTGCGCCACCACAGGATGACGCCGGTGACAACAAAGCAGAGGCCGATAAGACCGAGGAGCCCTGCAACCGTGGCTCCGGCTTCACCAGACCACAGATAGTGGTGCAGATCGAACAGCCAGAGTTCGAAGCGGTCCCATTTGCTGGTCCAGCTCGCAACCGTATCGCCCGACTGGCTGACGTACGCGCCCGCATCTTCCGTGAAGCGCACGCGGTGCAGGCCGAAGCTCTCCGTTGAGAACAGCACGGATTGCGGCTGTGCGCCGGAGGCTGCCATCAGCCCCTCCAGTGTGGAGGCAAGCTGGCCCACGTCCTGCACCTGCGCATCGCCCGTATGGGGCAGGCTGATCCATGCATCCTTATGGACAAGTATCGCGCCCGACAGCCCCAGCACCGCCAGAAGCAGGCCGATCAATCCGCCGGTCCAGCGGTGCAGGGTGTCGATGATGCTCATCAGAAGCGGTAATCCCAACCGATGGTCCAGGTCCGGCCGCGGCCCGCATAGAAGCGCAGGTTGTCGGTCGGGCGCTGCACCTGACTGTTGTAGCTGATGTACTGCTTGTCGAAGAGGTTCTGCACGCTCAGCGAGATACCGCCGAAGCGGGTGGCGTAGCGCACGGTGGCGTCGGTCAGAGTGTAACCGCCAAAGTCATTGCGCGGATCGTCGCCCTCGAACTTGCGCGAGAAGAACACCTGTGTCTGCACCCGCCCGGAGATCGGCCCGTTGGCATAGCTTGCTGCCAGGTTCAGGCGGTCTGGGGAGATGTTCGCGCCGTCCAGATCTTTATCGACCTTACCGTCTTCGTTGGTGTCCGCGCGGCCCACCAAGTGGGCGTAGCCGGTGGAGAGGGTGAGGCCCGGCACGGGCGTCTGTACCGCTACATTCAGTTCGAGGCCTTCGATCTCAACGCGCTGGCGCTCTACCTCGTACACACCACCTACAAAGACCAGCTGCTGGCCCTTCTTGCTGGTGGACCAGAAGTAGGAGACGCTGGCATCCAGCGGCCCCTTCTTGATCTCTACGCCGATCTCGCGGTTGTTAGAGACGACTGGGCTGATGTCGATATTATCCACATCTTTGCCGTCCTCGGAAATCGCGCGGGTGATGCGGCCCACGTCAGCCATGGTGTAACCCTCGGCATAGCTGGCGTAGGCACGGATGCCCTCAATTGGCTCATAGATTACGCCGCCATTGAACAGCGTGTCGCTGAACTTGGGGGCACCGCCATCAACGAAGTGCGACCCGTAGGAGGCCAGCGTCGTGTAATCGTCGATCTTGACGCGAGCGCTCTCATGGCGCGCGCCGCCGGCAAGGCGCAGGGTCTCGTCAAACAGGGCGAGGTTGAGCTGGGCAAACGGCGCAAGGCTGCGGAAATCGGTGGGTGGCACCCAGGTGCGGCCAGTAGCGATCAGGCGCTGCTCGGTCTTGTCGAAAATAGCGTCGAAGCCGAGGGTCGCGGTCAATGCCTCGAAGCCGGGGACGGCGCGCTCATAGGCGAACTTGCCGCCCAGCTTGCGCGAACGGTTCTGCGACTGATCGAACAGCGTGCCATCGGGGGCGATCGAGACATCCTGGAAAGTCGGGATCGGAGACGGATCGCCGCCGAAGGTGTCGCGGGTGCGGTTGAAGAACACCTGGCTGATGAAGTTGCCGCCGCCCAGATCCGTGTCGGTCAGCGAGAGCGAGACGCTCTCGGTGCGGTTGGTGGCAGGCTGGCCCGGCGGGTTGCCCTTCTCCGCACTGGCGGGCAGGCCGGTCAGGCGGTTTCCGGGAACGACCACATAATCGCCGTCGCCTTCCAGCTCGAAGCGGTTGGCAATGAGATCGAGGCGGGTGCTGTCGCCGAGCTCGTAGCCGAAGCGGCCGAACAGCGACCAGCTCTCCGAGTCCTGAGTTTCGCCCTGCGTGCTGTCCACACCGATGCGGCGGTCCTTGCCGTCATAGAATGCGCCGCGCTTCTCGTAGGCTGCACCCACCGTGGCGTCGAACCGGCCTTCCTTGTAGCTGACGAGCCCCGCGGTCTTGCCGCCCAGCCCATCGCCCGAGAAGCCGTCGTCCGCCGTGCCTTGCACCAGAACGCGACCGGTCACGCCGTCGGTCGTGGGTGCGCCCACCGTCACCTGATTGACGATGCCGCCTGTGCCGCCGATGCCCTGCAGGGCGTTGGAGCCGAAGATCACCTCGACGCGATCAACGAAGAACGGGTCGATGGTGAAGCCGTCGCGCGAGCCATCGCGCAGCGGCGTCGTCTGGGGAATGCCGTTGATGGCGAACAGCGGCGAGCGGCCGCGCAGGGTCTCGCCCGCACCGGACATCTTCTGGCGCGTTGGTGAGAAGGAGGGGGTCAGCGTTGCCACCGCATCCACCACGGAGCCGCTGATGGCCGCCTGCTGGGCGAGGCTTTCCGCATCAATGACGTCAATCGTTAGCGGCAGGGCATTGGCCGGCAGAACGGTACGCGCTGCGGAAACGATGATGTCTTCTGCCGTGGCGGCAGCCTCGTCGGCATGCGCTGCAACCGGAGCAAGGATGGCGGCCGCGCTGGTCAGCAGTACGGAAAAACGGTGACGCATGATCTGAAAAATCCCCTGACTTCAGGGGGCGGTATCTACTGCGCTGCAATGCTTGTTGCAACTCATTATGAGAAGCCAAATCAGGTCGTGCACAAGTGTTGCTTTCGCCACACGCTCTTTCCGCCGCCAAGGAGCGTCCCGAAACAAAACTGCAAAGTCCGGTCGCTATAGAGCCCGCAGTCGCGGGTGCCCAGCATCCGCCACCGCATTGCCCGACGAGGTTGGCTCGGGCGGCTTGAAAGTGAAGGGCAAGCGTTTATGGTGTCGAACCGTTTTTGTCGTCTGCTGATGAAGGCGATGCTGCTGACAGGGCTGCCCGCGCTGGCCGCGCCTGCCCAGGCGGCAGACCCCTGGCTGAAGGAGGCGGAGAGCCGTCTCGCCACCACGCGCACCTATCCCCGCTCGGCGCAGGTGCGCAAGGAAACCGGAACAGCCGTTCTTGCCGTGCAGGTGGATGGCAATGGCCTCATCACCGGTTACAAGGTCGCCCAGTCTTCAGGCTCTGACATACTCGACCGCGAAGCCGAGCGCACGCTGGACCGCATCGGCCAGTTCAGCCCCACGGCGAACCGCCAGCCGCGCACTGCCACCGTGCGCGTGACCTGGCCCGGCCCGCAGGACAAGCTGATCAACTGAGGTCTCGTTCTGGCTGGCAGGCGACGAGCGCCAGCCGCAGGCCGCACTGTTCCCCATAGAAAAAGCCGGCCCGGGATGTCCCGGACCGGCCTTCTTCGTTGCGAAGGCTAAGGCTTCTTAGAAGCCCATGCCGCCCGGAGCCGCCGGAGCGGCAACATCTTCCTTCGGAGCCTCGGCGATCATCGCCTCGGTGGTGATCAGCAGACCAGCCACGGAAGCGGCGTCCTGCAGGGCAGAGCGCACCACCTTGGTCGGGTCGATCACGCCAGCCTTGGCGAGGTTCTTGTAGGTGCCTTCCTGGGCATCGAAGCCAAGGTCGATGTCGCTGCTTTCCAGCAGCTTGCCGGCAATGACCGCGCCGTCGAAACCGGCGTTCTCGGCAATCTGACGTACCGGGGCCTGCAGGGCCTTGCGGATGATGTCGATGCCGACGCGCTGGTCGTCGTTGGCGGCCTTCAGCTTGTCGAGAGCGCGGGACGCATAGAGCAGAGCGGTACCGCCGCCCGGCAGAATGCCTTCCTCGACAGCAGCGCGGGTGGCGCACAGGGCGTCATCCACGCGGTCCTTGCGCTCCTTCACCTCGACTTCGGTCGCACCGCCGACCTTGATCACGGCCACGCCGCCAGACAGCTTCGCGAGACGCTCCTGCAGCTTCTCACGGTCGTAGTCCGACGTGGTGGTCTCGATCTGGGCACGAATCTGGTCGCAGCGGGCGGCCACATCGGCTTTCTTGCCGGCACCGCCGACAACGGTGGTGTTGTCCTTGTCAATGGTGACGCGCTTGGCGCGGCCCAGCATGTCGACAGTGACGTTCTCAAGCTGAATGCCCAGCTCTTCGGACACTACCTGACCGTTGGTGAGGATGGCGATGTCTTCCAGCATGGCCTTGCGGCGATCGCCGAAGCCCGGAGCCTTCACGGCAGCAACCTTCAGGCCGCCGCGCAGACGGTTGACCACCAGGGTCGCCAGCGCTTCGCCTTCCACGTCCTCTGCGATGATGAGCAGCGGACGGCCCGACTGCACCACCTTCTCCAGCACCGGCACCAGCGCCTGAATGGAAGACAGCTTCTTCTCGTGAATGAGAATGTACGGGTCTTCCAGTTCGACCTTCATCTTCTCGGCGTTGGTGATGAAGTACGGCGACAGGTAGCCGCGGTCGAACTGCATGCCCTCGACCACATCCAGCTGAGATTCAAGGCTCTTGGCCTCTTCAACCGTAATGACGCCTTCCTTGCCGACCTTGTCCATCGCCTCGGCGATCATCTTGCCGATGGCGGCTTCGCCGTTGGCGGAGATGGTGCCGACCTGAGCGATCTCGGCAGTGTTCTTCACCGGGCGCGAGCGATCCTTCAGGGCTTCGATCACGCGCTCGACGGCCAGGTCGATGCCGCGCTTCAGGTCCATCGGGTTCATGCCGGCCGCAACCGCCTTCGCGCCTTCGCGGACGATCGACTGGGCCAGAACCGTGGCGGTGGTGGTGCCGTCACCGGCCACGTCGTTGGTGCGCGATGCCACTTCCTTCAGCATCTGTGCGCCCATGTTCTCGAACTTGTCGGCCAGCTCGATTTCCTTGGCGACCGACACGCCGTCCTTGGTGATGCGCGGAGCGCCGAACGACTTCTCGATGACCACATTGCGGCCCTTCGGGCCCAGTGTCGCCTTCACGGCATCGGCCAGAATGTCCACGCCGCGCAGCATCTTCTGGCGGGCTTCAGCGGAAAACTTGACGTCCTTAGCAGCCATTATTCTTTCTCCAAATCAGCGATCGTCAGGGGTCAGGCGGCCTTGCGGCGGCTGCCGGCGGTGTTCTCCAGAATGCCGAGGATGTCGGATTCCTTCATGATCAGCAGCTCCTCGCCGTTGACCTTCACCTCGGTGCCCGACCACTTTCCGAAAAGAACGAGATCGCCAACCTTGACGTCCAGCGGGACCAGCGCGCCCTGCTCATTGCGGGCACCCGGGCCAACGGCAACAACTTCACCCTGCTGCGGCTTCTCCTTGGCGCTATCCGGAATGATGATGCCGCCAGCCGTGCGCTGATCTTCTTCGATCCGCCGAACCACCACGCGATCATGCAGCGGTTTGAAGCTCATTGTTGTCCTCCGCAAAAATCAAAATCATCCTGCATCTGTTTGGCACTCTTCTCCCAAGAGTGCCAACAGCGGTCGAGATAGGGTGGGCTTGGAGGGCTTTCAAGGGGGCAAAAACAGGAGAATTGAGCAGGACCCCACTGCCTGTCGTGACAATCTGCAAGGCCTTGGAAAACAAGGGCTGTAGAGAGTCTTATAGATAACAGACGCCCCCGTCGGCGGGGCCGACGGGGGCGCATGGCAAGCTATATAGTAAAGTCTTAAATCACGCCCATGGCGTCCATCGCTTCGGCGACGCGAACGAAGCCGGCGATGTTGGCACCCAGAACGTAGTCGCCCGGCGCGCCGTATTCGTCGGCGGTCGTGGCGCAGCGATCGTGGATGTTGCGCATGATCTCGGCCAGGCGGGCCTCGGTCTGCTCGAACGACCAGCTGTCACGCGAGGCGTTCTGCTGCATTTCGAGGGCCGAGGTGGCAACGCCGCCGGCATTGGCTGCCTTGCCCGGTGCAAACAGCACGCCGGCCTGCTGGAACAGACGTACGGCTTCCGGAGTGGACGGCATGTTGGCGCCCTCGCCCACGGCGATGACGCCGTTCTCGATCAGCGTCTTGGCGTCCTTGCCGGTCAGCTCGTTCTGAGTGGCCGACGGCATGGCAATCTGGCACGGCACGTTCCAGATGGAGCCGCCCTCGACGTAGTGCGAGCGGCCGCCCTTCAGGCGTGCGTATTCGGAGATACGCTGGCGGCGGACTTCCTTGATCTCCTTCACCAGAGCAAGGTCGATGCCGTCTTCATCCACGATGTAGCCGTTGGAGTCGGAGCAGGCGATGATCTTGCCGCCGAACGACTGCAGCTTCTCGATGGTGTAGATCGCCACGTTGCCCGAGCCGGACACCACGGCGGTCTTGCCTTCGATGGAGTCGCCGCGCGAGGTCAGCATGCGGTCAACGAAGTACACGGCGCCAAAGCCGGTGGCTTCCTTGCGCGCCAGCGAACCACCGTACACCAGACCCTTGCCGGTCAGCACGCCTGCCTCGTACCGGTTGGTCAGGCGCTTGTACTGGCCGAACATGTAGCCGATTTCGCGGCCGCCGACGCCGATGTCACCGGCCGGAACGTCAGTGTATTCGCCAAGGTGGCGGTGCAGCTCAAGCATGAACGACTGGCAGAAACGCATGATCTCGGCGTCGGAGCGGCCGCGCGGATCAAAGTCCGAACCGCCCTTGCCGCCGCCGATCGGCATGCCGGTCAGCGCGTTCTTAAAGATCTGCTCAAAGCCCAGGAACTTGATGATGCCCAGGTTCACCGAGGGGTGGAAGCGGATGCCGCCCTTGTAAGGGCCAAGCGCAGAGTTGAACTGCACGCGGAAACCACGGTTGATCTCAACCTGGTTCTTGTCATTGACCCAAGGCACGCGGAAGATGATCTGGCGCTCGGGTTCGCAGATGCGCTCGATCAAGGCGTTGTTCGCGTAGCGGGGGTGCTTGGCGATGACGCGGCCAAGGCTCTCGAGAACCTCGCGCACAGCCTGATGGAACTCCGGCTCACCCGGGTTGCGGCGCAGCACTGAAGACAGCACTTCATCCAGCACCGGATCAGAATTTTCGTCAGTGTGGGTCAATGTTGTTACTTTCTTGCTTAAAAGACAGGCAACCAGCAACTCCCCTCTAAGAGCTGCGCGTGTTTCCTATCGAGCGATTAGGACCGTGGAAATGGAAAAAATGCATTTTCGAAGGGGCAAATGGCCACATCGGTGCATTTTCTCGTCCAAATTCCCAGAAAATGGGACCGAAACGGACCAATATTGCTGTTTTGGGGCCTGAACGACTGAAAAATGCCCCGTGCTGCATTCCTTTCAAGGGTCGAGTCCCGGCAGCTGAGAGGCAACGCTCGGCAGGTGGCGCGACCAGCGTTTAGAGCCGGACATATAGTGGCGGCGTCAATGCGGAAGCGCTTCGTGGACAAGCCGAAAATTGACTCGGCGCGAGAGGTCCCGGAGGCGCGGCGCAGTGATTCGGATTTGTCCGGTGAAGCGGCTGGCCGGCGGACTTCAGCGCGGGTGGCCAGAATGACAAAACCCCGACTTGGCGTTTGCCGAGCCGGGGTTTTGCGAAACCTGGTGGAGCCGAGGGGAGTCGAACCCCTGACCTCTACAATGCCATTGTAGCGCTCTCCCAACTGAGCTACGGCCCCATTTTCTTTCCAGCGGCGAGGTGTTTGGGAGCACCTCGCTATGTGGTGGGCGGCTCTTTAAGGGATGCCGCCAAGGTGTGCAAGCACAAAATGACGAAAAATTTTTATTCTTCGTCCATGTCCTGATCGACGACTTCAGCCAGGTCGGCATCGTCGTCCAGATCGGCGTCCGCCGCATCGTCCGCGCCGTCCAGATCGTCCGCTTCCAGCAGATCCTCATCATCCACCAGTTCGACGTCGTCGCCCTCGGTGCGCGCTTTGGTCTTGGCCACTTCTTCGAACGGCAGCGGCTGCTTGGACTTCAGGATCGGTTCAGGAAGCCAGGTGACACCACAGCTGATGCAGGTCACGGGATCTTCCTTGCCAAGATCATAGAAGCGCGTGCTGCACCGCGGGCACGTCCGCTTCGAACCCCACTCCGGCTTCACCACGTTTGGTTCTCCCCGAACGGTCGCCCCGCTCAAAGGGACGACTAGGAACAATGAAAGGCGCGGCCAGAGGGTCTGGCCACGGAACTGCGGCGTGCTTGCCACAGCCCTCCGGCGCTGTCAAAAGGATTCTCCCAAGGGTCTGGCCCCGATATTTCCATACAGTTTCATTGAGAAAACCGAGCAAAATCCATGCTTCCACTGACTGCCCGTTCTGCTTCCGCCCTCAAGGGCCGTGTCCGTGTTCCGGGGGACAAGTCGATCTCGCACCGGGCGCTGATGCTGGGCTGCCTGGCAGTGGGCGAAACCCGGGTGGAGGGCATGCTGGAGGGCGAGGACGTTCTGGCCACCGCAGATGCCATGCGAGCGTTCGGCGCGAGCGTGGAGCGCACCGGCGAGGGCGCGTGGACCATTCACGGCGTCGGCGTCGGGGGTCTGCTGGAGCCCGAAGACGTGCTGGACATGGGCAACTCGGGCACCTCCACCCGTCTCATCATGGGGCTGGTCGCCAGCCATCCCATCACCGCGGTGTTCACCGGAGACGCCTCGCTGCGCCGTCGGCCGATGCAGCGCGTGATCGACCCGCTCGGCCAGATGGGCGCGTCGTTCGTCTCGCGCAGCGGCGGCCGCCTGCCGCTGACCATCACGGGCCGCGCTCCGGCGATTCCCATCACTTACAAGCTTCCGGTCGCCTCGGCTCAGGTAAAGTCCGCCATTCTGCTGGCCGGGCTCAACACGCCGGGCATCACCACCGTCATCGAGAAGGAGCCGACCCGGGATCACAGCGAGCGGATGCTGAAGGGCTTCGGCGCGGACCTGTGGACGGAAGAGACGCCGGAGGGCACGGCCATTCACGTGCGTGGCGAGGTGGAACTGCGTCCCGGCAGCATCGTGGTGCCGGGAGACCCCTCCTCCGCCGCCTTCCCGGTGGTGGCCGCGGCCATTCTGCCGGGCTCTGACGTGCTGGTAGAGAACGTCGGCATCAACCCGACCCGGGCCGGGCTGTTCACCGTCCTGAAGGACATGGGCGCGGACCTGACGTTCGAAAACGAGCGCGAGGTGGGCGGCGAGCCGGTCGCGGACATCCGCGTGCGTGGCGGCGTTCTGAAGGGCATCGAGGTGCCGCCTGAGATCGCGCCGAGCATGATCGACGAGTACCCGATTCTCGCGGTTGCGGCGGCGTTCGCCGAGGGCACGACCACCATGCGCGGCATCGGCGAACTGCGCGTGAAGGAATCAGACCGAATCGCCATGATGGCGGCGGGGCTTCAGGCCTGCGGTGTGGCCGTGACCGAGGAGCCGGAGGGCATGATCGTGGAAGGCACTGGCGGCGAGCCTGTGCCGGGCGGCGCAACGGTGGCCGCGAAGTTGGACCATCGCATTGCCATGAGCTTCGCGGTGCTGGGCCAGCGGGCCAAGGCCCCGGTGAGGGTGGATGACGCATCCCCCATCAACACCAGCTTCCCCGGTTTCATTCAATTGATGGGCGGCCTCGGCGCCAATCTGGAAGTTGAACAGGCGGCGGACGCCGCGCACGCCTGAAGTAAGGACGTTTGAGTAATGATCATTGCGGTTGATGGACCGTCAGCATCCGGCAAGGGCACGCTGGCCCGCCGACTCGCGCAGCATTATGGTCTGCGTCACCTCGATACGGGTGCGCTCTATCGAATGGTAGGGCTTGCCGTCCTGCTTTCAGGTGGGGACCCGGCAGACGAGAACGCGGCCTATGCGGCGGCCAAGACCATCGATCTGACACTGCTGGAGCATCCCGAGCTCCGGTCCGAGCGGACGGGCGGCGCGGCCTCCAAGGTGGCGGCCCAGCCGGCGGTGCGCGAGGCGCTGCTCCAGTTCCAGCGGGATTTCGCCAGCGAGAACGGCGGCGCGGTACTGGATGGCCGGGATATCGGCACGGTGGTATGCCCGGAAGCCGACGCAAAGCTGTTCGTCGTCGCGCGCGCGGACGTACGGGCGAAGCGCCGTTATGCGGAACTGGCGTCTTATGGAATCGCTCCGCCTTACGAGGCGGTGCTGGCGGACATCGAGGCGCGCGACGAACGGGACATGAATCGGGCCGTCGCTCCCCTCAAGCCGGCGTCGGACGCGCTCTTGCTCGACACCAGCGATTTGGATATAGACGCTGCGGTTCAGCAGGCCCTGCATCTTGTGGATAAGTGTCTTGCTGAACGGAAACTCGGCTCCCCCGCCGTTCGTAATCGATCCTGACAAAACGGGTCGACTGACGGGCCGGCGGAGCGCCAGCATTCTCACGAGCCCGGCAGGCGGTTTCCGCCGTGCCGTGTTTTTGGTTTTGGTGGTGTAACAGGGGCCCAACGCCGGTGCAAGCGGATGGCCCGCTTGTGCAACGGAAGACCGCCGGAGCCAACCGGCTGGCCGGAAAGTATGAATGCGAAAGGATTTAACTCTTATGACCAACATCAACCCGAGCCGCGACGATTTCGCGGCCCTGCTCGAGGGCTCCCTCGGCGCTGCGCAGTCTTTCGAAGGCCGCGTTGTAAAGGGTACCATCACTGCCATTGAAAACGACATGGTAGTGATCGACGTCGGCCTGAAGTCTGAAGGCCGCGTTCCGATGAAGGAATTTGGCGCCCCGGGCCAGAAGGCCGAGATCCAGGTCGGTGATGAAGTCGACGTGTACGTCGACCGCATCGAAAACGCCTCGGGCGAAGCCATGCTGTCGCGCGACCGCGCTCGCCGCGAAGCCGCATGGGACAAGCTGGAAGCTCAGTATGCTGACGGCGTTCGCGTTGACGGCGTGATCTTCGGCCGCGTGAAGGGCGGCTTCACCGTCGACCTGTCGGGCGCTGTTGCGTTCCTGCCGGGTTCGCAGGTGGACATCCGTCCGATCCGCGACATCACCCCGCTGATGAACATCCCGCAGCCGTTCCAGATCCTGAAGATGGACCGTCGCCGCGGCAACATCGTCGTGTCGCGTCGCGCTGTTCTGGAAGAGACCCGCGCCGAGCAGCGTTCGGGCCTGATCCAGACCCTGACCGAAGGCCAGGTGATCGAAGGCGTCGTGAAGAATATCACCGACTACGGTGCGTTCATCGACCTCGGCGGCATCGACGGTCTGCTGCACGTGACCGACATGTCCTACCGCCGCGTCGGCCACCCGTCGGAAATCCTGAACATCGGCGACACCGTCCGCGTTCAGATCATCCGCATCAACCGCGACACCCAGCGCATTTCGCTGGGCATGAAGCAGCTTGAGTCGGATCCGTGGGAAGGCGCAGCCGCCAAGTACCCGGTCGACGCCAAGTTCTCGGGCCGCGTGACCAACATCACCGACTACGGCGCCTTCGTGGAGCTGGAGCCGGGCGTGGAAGGTCTGGTGCACGTCTCCGAGATGAGCTGGGTGAAGAAGAACGTCCACCCGGGCAAGATCGTTTCGACCTCGCAGGAAGTCGAAGTGATGGTGCTCGAGGTCGACGAGGACAAGCGCCGCATCTCCCTCGGCCTGAAGCAGTGCATGGACAATCCGTGGGCTTCCTTCGCTGAGAAGCACCCGGTTGGTTCGGTCGTCGAAGGCGAAGTCAAGAACACGACCGAGTTCGGTCTGTTCATCGGCCTCGAGGGCGACGTGGACGGCATGGTTCACATGTCGGACATCGCTTGGGGCAAGTCCGGCGAAGAGGCTCTGTCCTCCTTCCGTCGCGGCGAGATGGTCAAGGCCGTCGTTCTCGATGTGGACATCGAGAAGGAGCGCATTTCGCTCGGCATCAAGCAGCTTGACCAGGCTGGCCAGGCCGCTGCCGACAAGCGCAAGGGCGACATCGTGACCGTCACCGTTCTCGAAGTGAAGGACGGCGGCATCGAGGTCGAGATCGGCGAGGGCGGCCCGACCGCCTTCATCAAGCGCTCGGACCTGTCGCGCGACCGCGATGAGCAGCGTCCGGACCGCTTCCAGGTCGGCCAGAAGATGGACGCCCTGGTGATCGGCACCGACCGCCAGACCAAAAAGCTGAACGTCTCCATCAAGGCGCTTCAGATTGCCGAAGAGCAGCAGGCAGTTGCCCAGTACGGTTCGACCGACTCGGGCGCCTCGCTCGGCGACATTCTGGGTGCGGCCCTGAGCAAGGCCAAGGACAACCGCTAATCGGTTGACCTCCGTCGGGTCATTCCGGCGGTGCTTCAGACGGAAAGGCTCCGCAGCGACGCTGCGGGGCCTTTTTCGTACCAATTTCACCTGATTTCAGACTACGCCGATAGGCCGGGTATGGACCCGGACGCTTGACGGACGTTATCTAGGTTTGGCACCACAGTTTTTCGTGTAAGCTCTGGCAGGCACGCCATTTTTGCGGCCGGGGCAGGTCACAAAACAGCAAGAGGGAAAGCTGATGATCAAGTCGGAGTTGGTCCAGAAACTGGCCGAAAAGAACCCGGGTCTTCAGCACAAGGTCGTCGAGCGCGTCGTGACGACCATTTTCAACGAAATCGTCGAGGCACTGGCGTCCGGCAAGCGGGTGGAACTTCGTGGCTTCGGTGCCTTCTCGACCCGCGGCCGCATGGCGCGCACCGGGCGCAACCCGCGCACGGGCGAGTCCGTCGCCGTGGACGCCAAGCGCGTGCCCTATTTCAAGGCGGGCAAGGAACTGCGGGAGCGGCTGAACAAGGAATAGGCCGTCCCTGGCTCGCTTCCCGGGCGGGCGGCTCCACGGGCGAGCACCTGCCGGCAGGCAGAGCGGCCCAGTCCCGCCTGAGAGCCTCCGGATCTCCCGGCGGGACGCCCACAGGGCTTTCACATTCTTCCTAAGCCGCAGGGTCGGCCGCCTTGCCCGAAAACGGCTCAAAGGCCGATCCGCACTGGCCTTGAGGCCCCGGCTCCGTTATTCACTAACCATCGATCATGACTTCCGAGGCGCAGGATGCGGGTTTTTCGTTGGGTTTTCTTCCTCATCATCGCTGGCGTGCTGGCCTGGTTCGCGGCCATGAACTGGTCGATGGTCACGATCAATCTGGTGCCGCCGGTTCAGCTGATCCTGCCGCTGCCGATCCTAGTGCTGATTGCGCTGGTGCTGGGCGCCCTGCCCCCGGCCTTCTCGCACATGGTTGATCGCTGGCGCTGGAAGCGTCGCGTGAAGCGGGCGGATGCTGCTGCCGATCAGGCCCGCCTCGAGCTGGCCGAGATCAAGGGCGAGCGCGAGCGCATGATGCAGCCGGAAGAGGCGGAAGCCGCCCTGAAGGCTCGCGTTGCTGCCGCTGGCGCTACCTACATTGACGACGAGCCGGTGCAGAAGTCGCGCCCGGTTCCCCTTCAGCCCGGCATCTGAGCCGGGCGGCGGGCGTCAGGCCCGCTCGTGAACTGTTCTGACGGCGAACGATATGACGAGTAATCCGATTTTTTGCGCCCTCGATGTACCCGAGGTGGACGCGGCATTGCAGCTTGGCCGCAGCATCGCGCCGCACGTGGGCGGGCTGAAGCTGGGTCTGGAGTTCTTCTGCGCCGTGGGGCCGGAGGGCATCCGCCGCGTGTCTGAGGAGTCCGGCCTGCCGGTGTTCCTCGACCTCAAGTTTCACGACATTCCCAACACGGTTGCGGGCGCGGTGCGCTCGGTCATGGCGCTGAAGCCCGCCATCCTGACGCTGCACGCCACTGGCGGCCGGGCGATGCTGGAAGCGGCGGGCAACGCCGCTCGCGAAGAAGCGGCCCGTCTGGGCTGCGCCGCGCCCAAGGTGGTGGCGGTGACCGTGCTGACCAGCATGGATGCGGGCGACCTCAATTCCGTGGGCGTTCCGGCGGCTCCGGCCGATCAGGTGGTGCGCCTTGCCGAACTGGTGCGCGACAGCGGGCTGGACGGCACGGTGTGCTCCCCCAAGGAAGTGGCGCTGGTGAAGCAGGTGTGGCCGGAGGCCTTCACCGTGGTGCCGGGCATTCGCCCGGCCGGCAGCAATGTGGGCGACCAGAAGCGGGTCATGGGCCCGCGCGAGGCGCTGGATGCGGGCGCAAGCGTTCTGGTGATTGGCCGGCCGATCACGGAAGCCGCCGACCCGGTGGCCGCGGCCGAGGCGATCGCCCGGTCTCTGGCCGGTTAGGACGCGGGAACGGCTGCAATATGGCACCGGATACCAAGATCTGCGGACTGACGACGCGGGAGAGCATTTCCGCCGCCGTGGGCGCAGGCGCGACTCACATCGGCTTCGTGTTCTTCCCGAAAAGCCCGCGCAACCTGACGCTGGAGGCGGCGCACGGCCTGCGCGGCGCGCTGCCCTCCAAGGTGAAGCTGGTGGCGCTGCTGGTGGATGCGCCGGATGACCTGATCGGTCAGGTGACGGCGGCCGTTCGCCCGGATGTGCTGCAACTTCATGGCGCTGAGGGGCCGGACCGGGTGGCGGACATTCGCCGCCGTCACGGTATCGAGACCTGGAAGGCCACCGGCGTGCGCACCTCGGGCGACGTGAGCGCGGCGCGCGCCTTCGACGGCGTGGCCGATCTCTTGCTGTTCGATGCGAAACCCCCTACACCCCCCGCAGGCGAAACCGTGGTTCCAGGCGGCACCGGCATCCGCTTCGACTGGCGGCTGGTGCAGGACCTTCGCCTCCATGGCCGGTGGGGACTGGCTGGCGGACTGGATGCGCAGAGCGTTGGCGAGGCCATTCGTCTTACCCGCCCGCATCTCGTGGATGTTTCATCAGGCGTCGAGGACGCGCCGGGAGTAAAATCGGTGGCCAAGATCGAAGCCTTCATCAAGGCGGCACGCAACGCATGACGGCACAACTCAACAGTTTCCGCTCCGGTCCCGACGAACGGGGCCATTTCGGCGAGTTCGGCGGGCGCTACGTGGCCGAGACCCTGATGCCGCTGGTGCTCGATCTGGAGAAGGCCTACCGCGAGGCCAAGGCCGACCCGGCGTTCAAGGCCGAGTTCGAGGGCCTCCTCAAGCACTACGTGGGCCGCCCGTCCTCTCTCTACTACGCCGAGCGCATGACCGAGGAGCTGCGCAAGCAGGCCGGCGACGGCAAGGGCGCCAAGATCTACTTCAAGCGCGAGGACCTGAACCACACCGGCGCGCACAAGATCAACAACTGCATCGGCCAGATCCTGCTGGCCCTGCGCATGGGCAAGACCCGCATCATCGCCGAGACCGGCGCGGGCCAGCATGGCGTGGCCACCGCCACCGTCGCCGCCCGTTTCGGCCTGCCCTGCGTGATCTTCATGGGCGCCCGCGACATCGAGCGCCAGCAGCCCAACGTGTTCCGCATGCGCTTGCTTGGCGCGGAAGTGCGGGCCGTGACCTCCGGCAGCCAGACGCTGAAGGACGCCATGAACGAGGCGCTGCGCGACTGGGTGACCAACGTTCACAACACCTTCTACATCATCGGCACCGCCGCCGGTCCGCACCCCTACCCCGAGCTGGTGCGCGACTTCCAGAGCGTGATCGGCACCGAGGTGCGCGAGCAGATCCTGCAGGCCGAAGGCCGCCTGCCGGATTCGCTGGTGGCAGCCGTCGGCGGCGGCTCCAACGCCATCGGCCTGTTCCACCCGTTCCTCGATGACCCGAACATCGAGGTGTACGGCGTCGAGGCGGGCGGTCATGGCATCGATACGCCCGAGCATGCCGCGAGCCTTGCGGGCGGCACCCCGGGCGTGCTGCACGGCAACAAGACCTACCTGCTCCAGAACGAGGACGGGCAGATCACCGAGGCGCACTCGATCTCGGCGGGCCTGGACTATCCGGGCATCGGCCCCGAGCACGCCTGGCTGCATTCGGTGGGCCGGGTGAAGTACCTGCCGATCACCGACACCGAGGCGCTGGAAGCCTTCCAGAACTGCTGCCAGCACGAGGGCATCATCCCGGCGCTGGAATCGAGCCACGCTCTGGCGCTTGCCGCCAAGATTGCGCCGACCAAGCCGCGTGACCATGTGATGGTGGTCAACCTCAGCGGCCGGGGCGACAAGGACATCAACACCGTGGCCAAAACCATGGGAGTGACGCTGTAATGCCGGGTCCGGATCGTATCACTGCGCGCTTTGCAGCGCTGAAGGCTGAAAACCGGGCGGGCCTCGTCACCTTCGTGACGGCGGGCGACCCGAACCCGGGGGCTTTTGCCGAAATCCTCGCCGCCCTGCCGGAGGCGGGCGCGGACATCATCGAGGTCGGCATGCCGTTTACCGACCCGATGGCCGATGGTCCGGCCATCGAGGCGGCGGACCTGCGGGCGCTGGCGGCGGGCATGACCCTGCCCAAGGTGATCGAGCTGGTGCGTGGCTTCCGCGCGAAGAACGACACGACGCCGATCGTGCTGATGGGCTACTTCAACCCCATCTATGCCTATGGCGTGGAGCGATTCGTGAAGGATGCCCGCGAGGCCGGAGTGGATGGCCTCATCGTCGTTGACGTGCCGCCCGAGGAAGACGTGGAGCTGGGCGTGCCTGCGCGCGCTGCCGGTCTTCACATGATCCGCCTCGCCACGCCGACGACGGACGAAGCCCGCCTGCCTGCCGTGGTGAACGGGGCATCGGGCTTCATCTACTACGTGTCGGTTGCGGGAATTACCGGCGGCGCTGCCGGTGACGTACAGGCCGTGGGCGCTGCAGTTGAGCGCATTCGCACGGCCAGTGGCTTGCCGGTTGCCGTTGGATTTGGCATTCGCACGCCCGAACAGGCGGCAGCCATGGCCCGGCAGGCCGACGGCGTCGTCGTAGGCTCGGCCATCGTCTCGCTCATCGGCGCGGCGGCGGAACGGGGCGACACCAACATTGCAGAACAGGCGGCCACGCTGGTCCGGTCCCTCTCCGAGGCGGTCCGGTCAGCACGGGCCGAGGAGAAAGTGGCATGAGCTGGATCACACGGCTGCGCCCCAAGCTGAACAAGTTCCTTCAGCCGCGCGATACCCCGGACAACCTCTGGCACAAGTGCCGGGGCTGCGGAAAGATGATCTTCCGCAAGGATTTCCTCGCCGATCTCTCGGTGTGCCAGAACTGCGGCCACCACGAGCGCGTGACGGCGTCCGAGCGTCTGGGCCAGGTTTTCGATGACGGCGCGTGCGAGCGCCTGCCCCTGCCCGCCGTTCCGGAAGATCCGCTGAAGTTCAAGGATCAGAAGAAGTACGTGGACCGCCTGAAGGCCGCCCGCGCTTCCACCGGTCAGGACGAAGCGGTGGCGGTCGCCGTCGGCAAGATCGGCGGCATGGAAACCGTGGTGTTCGTGCAGGACTTCTCGTTCATGGGCGGCTCCATGGGGCTGGCCGTGGGCGAGGCGTTCCTGACCGCCGCCCGCGCCGCCGTGCAGCGCCGCTGCCCGATGGTGGCCTTCACCGCCGCCGGCGGTGCGCGCATGCAGGAAGGCATTCTCTCGCTCATGCAGATGCCGCGCACGACCGTGGGCATTCAGGAGCTGAAGGAAGCCCGCCTGCCCTACATCGTGGTGCTGACCGACCCGACCACGGGCGGCGTGACCGCCTCCTACGCCATGCTGGGCGATATCCAGCTGGCCGAGCCGGGCGCGCTCATCGGCTTCGCCGGCCAGCGCGTGATCGAGCAGACCATCCGCGAAAAGCTGCCGGAGGGCTTCCAGCGCTCCGAGTATCTGTACGAGCATGGCATGGTGGACGCCGTGGTGCATCGCCGTGACATGGCCGCCACGCTGGCCCGGCTCATCGGCATGCTGATGATGCCCAAGCCCGCCAGCCGCCAGCCCGCCCTGGCGGCCTCGTAAGCGCTGTGTCCAACTCGGTCGTCGAGACCCTGCTCGCGGAAGCGCGGATCCTGCATCCGCAGGAGATCGACCTGTCGCTGGACCGGCTGCGGGCCTTGCTGGCCAAGCTCGGCAATCCGCAGGACCGCCTGCCGCCCGTGTTTCATGTGGCCGGCACCAACGGCAAGGGCTCGACGGTGGCGTTCCTGCGCGCCTGCCTTGAAGCGGCAGGCAAGCGGGTGCACGTGTTCACCTCGCCCCATCTGGTGCGCTACAACGAGCGCATCCGGCTGGCGGGCAAGCTGATCGACGACGATACGCTGGTCTCGACCCTGCGGGACGTCATTCAGGTGAATGCGGGCGCGCCGATCACCGTGTTCGAGGTGATTACGGCCGCGGCTTTCGTCGCCTTCTCCCGCACCCCCGCCGATGCCTGCATTCTGGAAGTGGGCATGGGCGGGCGGCTGGATGCCACCAACGTGGTGAAGACGCCCGCCGCCTGCGGCATTGCGCAGCTGGGGCTGGATCATACGACCTTTCTGGGCACCACCATTCTGGAAATCGCGGCCGAGAAGGCCGGCATCGCCAAGCCGGGCGTGCCGCTGGTGCTGTGCCGCTACCCGCGCACCGTCACCGCCCGCATCGGCGAGGTGGCGGGCGTTGCCGGCGCAAAGCTGGTGGTGGCCGGGCAGGACTGGGACGCCACGCTCTACAACGACGTGTTCCATTACAAGGACAGCCACGGCAAGCTGGAGCTGACCCCGCCGCGCCTCATCGGCGCGCACCAGATCGACAACGCCGGCCTCGCCATCGCCATGCTGCGCCACCAGAAGGCGGTGCCGGTGCCCGATGCCGCGTTCCGCGCCGGGATCGGCTGGGCGGAGTGGCCCGCGCGCCTTCAGAGGATCGCAAGAGGCCCCCTCCATGACCTGCTGCCCAAGGGGGCGGAGCTGTGGCTGGACGGCGGCCACAACCCGCTGGCCGGGCGCATGCTGGCGGACCGCTTCCGCAGCCATAAGCTTGAAGAGCGGCCGTTTCATCTGGTGGTCGGCATGCTCACCACCAAGGACGTCTCAGGCTTCCTGCGCCCGTTCGTCAACCGGGCGACCAAGCTGCACGCCATCCCGATCGAGGGCCATGAGCACTACGCCCCGCCCGCGCTGGCCGCCATGGCCGATGCCATGGGCCTGCCCGCCGATCCCGCCGACAGCGTGGCGAGCGCGCTCAAGGCCATTGCCCGTGAGGCCAGCCCCGAGCATCCGCCGGTGGTTCTGGTGTGCGGCTCGCTCTACATCGCAGGCAAGGTGCTGGAAGAGTCCGGGCTCATTCCGGTCTGAAGGCTTAGGGGCCTGAAGACCTGCGGGCCTGATCAAGACTGGGGCCTGAAAAGACTCGGGGGATACCGGATGTTCGACTGGATGATCGGGCTGATCGAGCGCAGCGGTTATCTGGGCATTGCCCTGCTGATGTTCCTTGAGAACGTGTTCCCGCCCATTCCCTCCGAGCTCATCATGCCGTCTGCCGGGTATCAGGCCGGGCGAGGGGAGTTGAGCCTGATCGGCGTCATTCTGGCCGGAACGGCGGGCTCCCTGCTGGGCGCGAGCTTCTGGTACGCGGCGGGCAGGCTTGCGGGCGAGGATCGGCTCAAGCGCTGGGCGAGCCGCCACGGCCGCTGGCTCACCCTGACCCCGCAGGACATCGACAAGGCCGACGACTGGTTCGACCGCTACAACGTGTGGGCGGTCTCCCTCGGGCGGCTGCTGCCGACCATCCGCACGCTGATCTCCATACCGGCCGGGCTGTTCGAGATGCGCACCGGCCCGTTCCTGCTGTTCTCCGCCATCGGCACGACGATCTGGTCAGCCGCGCTGGCGGTGGCCGGTCACTCCCTCGGCGACAATTACCACGCCGTCTCCGACTACCTGAACCCGGTGGCCAATGTCATCGTAGGGGCCGTGGTGCTTGCCTACCTCTACCGGGTCGTGACCTGGCGGAAGGGACGGGAGACGGTTGACCGGTAGGCGGGCGGACCAGTAGGCGGTCTGGCCGGGTGCGTCCCGACAAACGAACCGGGGTCAGGCCGCCTCGATGCCATCCACGGCGTAGCGGGACGAGTAGCGGCGGGTGATGCGATCGACCGGCAGCAGGATGAACACGTCCACCGTGTTGAACTGGTGGTCGATGAACGCGCCGTCGCCGATGAGGCAGCCCAGCCGCAGGTAGCCCTTGATCAGCGGGGGCAGGGCGCGCAGCCCGT
Organism: Pedomonas sp.; assembly: GCF_036515995.1. Classification (NCBI taxonomy): domain Bacteria; kingdom Pseudomonadati; phylum Pseudomonadota; class Alphaproteobacteria; order Sphingomonadales; family Pedomonadaceae; genus Pedomonas; species Pedomonas sp. The sequence goes on from NZ_DATBUP010000198.1 coordinate 28,304, forward strand.
CCTTGGGGTCGTAGCTCTCGCGCGCCATGCGCTCCATGGGCACGTAATGCTCGGGCAGGGCGCGCACGCGCAGCTCCTCCGGCACCAGATGGTGGTGGCTGAGGTAGGAGAGGGCGAGGGCGTGCTCCTCCGGGTTCGTGCCGTGCAGCGAGGCGCAGCCGAACATGTAGCCGATGCTGTGGGTTTGCAGGTAGGAGGCGATGCCCCGCCACAGCAGGTTGATGGTGGCGTTGTTGCGGTATGCGGCGGCCACGCACGAGCGGCCCAGCTCCAGCAACTGCTTGCCCTCGCCGATGCGGCTCTGGAAGGTGCGGTCCAGCAGCGGGGAGAGATCGTATTCCGCGCTGGAGTAGAAGCCGCGGTGCTGTTCGGCCACCACCTGGCGCAGCAGGCGATAGGTACCGACCACGTGCGGCTTGCCGTCGATCCCGTGGTCGATGACCAGCAGGTGGTCGCAGATGCTGTCGTAGGCGTCGATATCACGCCGGGAGGCGAGGATTTCGGGCGTCGGCGTGGCACCCATCTCCTCGTAGAAGATCTGGTAGCGCAGCGCCTGCGCGGCGGCGATCTCCTCCTCGGAGGTTGCGAGTCGTACATCCAGCAGTCCTGCCTTGTGGATGTACGGAGAGGCCGCCAGCGTGGCCGGAGCCACTGCCGTCATGCCAAAGGCCTGGTAGGTCATGTAACCTCTTGCGATTGCCTTATTCGCGATGTGGCAGGACCCGCCCCCGGGAACCGCCAGCGCCGAATCTAATCCCGAATTGTGACACTTGTGTCAAACCGCGCGGGGTGGGAGCGAGGGGAATTCATGCGGTCGGCTGGCGAGCATCGCGCCGCCGCCATATCAGCCACAGCAGCACGAGGCCCGGCAAGGCGATGATGGTGGTGGCGACATAGAAGCCGACCCAGCCGAGCGCCTCCGCCAGATAGCCCGACGGCGCGGAGAGCCAGGTGCGACCGACCGCCGCCAGCGAGGAGAGAAGGGCGAACTGGGTGGCGGTGTAGCTGACGTTGGACAGCCCCGAGAGGTAGGTGACGAACACGGTGAGCCCCAGGCCGCTGCAGAAGTTCTCGAGCCCGATGGCAAGGCCCAGCACCACCGGATCGTTCCCCACCATGGCGAGGAAGGCGAAGCCGAGGTTGGTCACCATCATGAGGACGCCGGTGATGATGAGCGCCCGGCCCATGCCCACGAGGCTGAGGAAGGGCGCGGCCAGCGCCGTGCCCGCGATGAGCGCCCAGAAGCCGACCAGCTTGTTGGCGGCGATGTACTCTTCGTCCGTGAAGCCGAGCTCGACGATGAGCGGGCTGAGCATGATGTTCGCCATGGCATCGCCCAGCTTGTAGATGAGCACGAAGCCGAGAATGAGCAGCGCGCCGCGCGTGCCGTTGCGGCGGAAGAACTCGGCAAACGGGCCGACGAGCGTCTCGTTCAGCCAGCGGCCGAGGCGGGCAAGCGCGGGCTCGGTGGGGCGCGGCGCAGCGGCCACGGTCTTGCTGTGGGCGGTGTCTCCGGCCCAGAGCGCGGCCACCAGACCGCAGAGCGCGAGCAGGCCGGTGAGGCTGTAGGCGGCGGCCCAG
>NZ_DATBUP010000199.1:0-3858 GCF_036515995.1 Pedomonas sp.
TGTCCGATGTCGTCCTGTCCACCGCGCACCTCGCTCCAGAAAATTGGTGCTCGGGAACGAATCATGAGCGACGCCCTTCGGGCAACGGCAATGAGTCCAGCGGAATCACCCATGCGACGATTTGTGGGTAATTGAAAGGGCCAGGAGGCCGCCTTGCACGGCTGCTGCGTAGCGCGTTGATTGCTGTTCCTCTGAGAAGGAACGGGGCGCATGGATCAGGTTACAACAGATTTGAACACTGGAGCGACCAGTCATACGACTGATCGTATGACTGGTCGGATCGAAGTCGTTAGCCGTGTCTCTGGCCGGCGTCGTTGGTCGGCGGAGCAGAAGTTGGCGATCCTGCACGATGCGTTTGGTCCGGATGGCTCACTTCGACGAGCCCGCGAGCGCCATGATGTCAGCGCGGCGCAGCTCTACTCCTGGCGGCGACAGGCCTTGTCTGGCGAACTGACCCGTGTTGCGTCGGCGGTGCCGGTCTTTGCAGCGGTTGAGATGACTGCGGCGGATTTACCTGCCCCGTCAGCATCAGCGCGGGCCAGCCGGATCAGCATCGAGTTGCCCTCGGGGATCCGGCTCATCGTGGATGCCGACGTTGATCCGCAGGCCTTGGCCCGTATTCTGGCCGTCGTGCGCCAATGATCCCGCTGCCGCCCTCGACCAGGGTTTACTTGGCCTGCGGCGCGACTGATATGCGTAAGGGTTTGGACGGCCTGGCCGTTCTGGCCCAGCAGGTGCTGGCGGAGAATCCGCTACTTAAGAGCGCTGTTTGCTTTCCGAGGCAAGCGCGGCGATCTGCTCAAACTGCTCTGGTACGACGGCCAGGGCCTGTGCGTGCCTTAACCATGATGCCTCTCCATAATAGCTTTGTTTCAGCCTCGCTATCTTTAAACCGCGAGGCATTCAGTCGACTGGTGTGGGAGGGAGCCATTTTTGTGGTTGCTTCGCCGCGATCTGACGCTCGGTAACGAGCTTCTGCGCGTCCGAGAGGTGGATCAGGTATAGCTCCCTATTCAAAGCCGTCACACGCCGTATCGGTAGCCAGCCCTTATATATCCAGTAATAGATTGTGCTGACCGGCTGATCGAGCGCTGAGGCGATCTCGGCGACTGTCATCTCACCAGGATCACGCACCACAACCGTGCTGGGGGCCGCGTTCGTAGGCTTGCGACCCAAGCGGAGCAAGAGTGACCAGACCTTGCTAGCGTTGAAGGGAGTACCATGCGCGCTGCGCCACTCTTCCGCATTGAGCTGCCGTGCAATCGCGGGTGGCCGAAGTCCGGCCTCCGCGAGTTCAATGATTCGCGTTCTTAACGCATCATAATTGGTCAGCTGAGACGTCCAGCGCACCGATTTTTCCAGTTTGTGGCGGCTGATGTCGCCGCCCACCCAGCGGCACTCGATCTCAAACTTTTCGCTGCCATCGCTAAACAATGTGACCTGGTCCAAAAGCAGGCGGGCGATTTCCTTGCGCTCAGCCGCTGTCGTTGTCTGAGCGGCCCAGATCGCTGGAATGTCATTCGCCAGGCGACGGATCGCAGCACGCTCCTTCTCGGTTATCGTCGGCGGCGTCCGCTCTTCGATGCGAGCATTCTCGACTTTGAGGCGCTCGTGCTCGGCAAGCGCCGCTTCCCAGCGCGCCTCCAAGGTCCGAGCAACCAGACGATTTTCCGGTTCAACGGCATTGTACTGCCGCTCCAGGCGTTCCACCTCGTATGCCGCTTGCTCCAAGTTGAGGGAGCGCTGGCGTCGTTCGCGCTTGCGTTCCAGCTCAATGTCCTCGGCAACCGCCAGGCTGACCTCGATCGCCGAGGGCTTCATCACCTCGAGCAAGAGTGCGCCGACCGCTGGATCGATCGCCGAGCCCATGATCGCCTGACAGGGCGAGCGTGCATAGGAGATATGGCCGCGCATGCACTGATAGCGCAGACCACGTCCATTGTTACGGTAACAGGTCGCCATGCGATATCCGCAGCGCCCGCAGATGAGGATTCCTGCAAGCAGCGACGGTCCGCCACGTGGCGTGCCTCCATGCTTTGACTGATTGGCGCGCAACTGCTTCTGAATCTCCTCGAACCGCTCCCAACTGATATATGCCGGAAGCCGATCTTTGATGAAGACCTGCCAGTCGGTTGTCGCTCTGGAGGGCGTACTTCGCGGCCGACCGCCTGATCTGTGAGGCGATCGCCGGCCATAGACATAAGCGCCGGCATAAATTGGGTTTGTGAGGATGCCGATGATTGCTGAGCGCTCGGGCAGTGTCCAGCCCAGCTCGCCTTTCGCCGGGCCATAGCGCATCCGATCCGGGAGCTTGACGCCGTGCGTGACCAGATAATTCAAGGTGCCATGCACACTTCGCCGACGTTCAAACACATCAAATACGCACTCGATTGCCGCGCGCGCCCGTTCATCAGGATCAAGGATCACCTCGCCAGAGGGGTGCCGCATATAGCCGCGGGCCACATGGAGGCCCAGTTCGCCGCGAGCTGCTTTATGTCGTCGTCCTTCGTCAAGACGGGCACGCATGATATGGAGCTCGGCCTCGCTCATCGTGCCTTTAAGCCCAAGTAGCAGGCGGTCATTGTAGGTGGTGGGATCGTAGACGCCGTCGCTATCGGCAATCAGCGTTCCGGCAAGCGCGCAGATCTCAAGCAGTTGATACCAGTCGCGGCAGGACCTGGCTAAGCGCGACACCTCAAAGCCCAGGACAAGCCCGACATGGCCAAGGCCCACTTCGGCGACCAGACGCTGAAAGCCGTGCCGACCCTCGGTGCTGGCACCAGAGCAACCTAAATCTTCGTCGATGACGAGGACTTTCGATCGAGGCCAGCCCAGGCGGCAAGCATGCTCGGCCAGGCCATACTGCAACTGCGTTGATTCCTGGCAGCGTTCATGTTGTTGAAGCGTCGACTGTCGGACATAGACGATGGCCAGACGGTCACGATGTTGGCCGGTCACCTTGTTCTGAACCGGCGGAGTGATCGTGATGAGGTTCAGGCTCATGCATCATCTCCTGGCAATTCGTTGACATTACCAAGCAACGCATGGCCATCTGGCCGATCAGGACGCTCGCGCGATGTCTCCGGTCCAAAGGCAGGTCGGACCAACGCGGAATGCTCGTTCTTACCACCTGCGGCATGACGACTAGCCACCCATCGTGCAAGAGCAACCAGCCCTTGCAGGCCAACAGTGATTACTCCACCAGAATCAACATCCTCTACAGAGGTTCCCTGTGCCTTGCTTGTGCCTGTTCGTCAAAAGAATGGACAAGGGCCGCTTCGTCTGGCCGATGACGCAAACCGGCAAGGTTCGCTTGAGCCCGGCGCAGGTCGCCATGCTCGTCGAAGGGATCGACTGGCGCCGTCCCGAGAGAACAACAGCCCCGCTTCTGGCGGGCTAAACTGCGGGAATCCTTGTCTTTAATAACGACCCTGCAGGCCCTGCTGCGGTATAAAAATGTATGCCGCAGACATCTCCTTCTTGCCTCGACAAGGATGCTCGGATTGCCGAGCTGGAAGCCGCTGTCGCTGCGCGCGACACGCTCATCGAGACGCTGCGCGTCCAGCTTGCCCAGTTGCGCCGCCTGACCTTCGGGCGGTCCTCGGAGAAGCTGTCCCGCCAGATCGAACAGCTGGAACTGGCTCTGGAAGAGTTGGAAGGCGAAGCCGAGGCTGCACCTGCTCGGGTCAGCACACCTGCCAGCCGCGAACGCGCCACCCCGAACCGGGCGCTGCCGGATCATCTGCCTCGTATCGAGCAGCGCATCGAACCAACGACGGCCAACTGTGCCTGCCCCGCCTGCAGCGGGGCCTTGCGGCTTCTGGGCTGCGACAGCGACGAGATGCTGGATCTGGTTCC
>NZ_DATBUP010000200.1:0-17633 GCF_036515995.1 Pedomonas sp.
CAGCCGCTGGTTGCCGAGGCGCAGCTCGCGCCCGTCCCCCCGGCCGGAGACGCCCCGCCCCACCAGCGCCCGCACGGCGTCCGCCTTCAGGTCGGCAAGGCCGCGCTCCTCGGCGGCCGTCACCACCGCGCGGGCCAGCGGATGTTCGCTGCCGCGCTGCACCGCGCCTGCCAGCCGCAGCACATGGGCCTCGTCCGCGCCGTCGGCCGCGATCAGCGCCACCACGGCGGGCTTGCCTTCCGTCAAGGTGCCGGTCTTGTCGAACAGCACCGTGTCCACCCGGTGCGCCACTTCCAGCGCTTCGGCGTCCTTGATGAGCACGCCCGCCCGCGCCGCCCGGCCCGTGCCCACCATCACCGCCGCCGGGGTCGCAAGGCCCAGCGCGCAGGGGCAGGCAATCACCAGCACGGCAACCGCGTTCAGCACCGCCGCTTCCGTGCCCGCCCCGGCAATCAGCCAGCCGATGAGCGTTGCCGCCGCCACCACCAGCACCACCGGCACGAAGACGGCGCTCACCTTGTCCACCATGCGCTGCACCGGGGCCTTGGCGCCCTGCGCCTCTTCCACCAGCCGCACCACGCGGGAGAGCATGGTCTCCGCGCCCGTGGCGGTCACCTGCACGATCACCCGGCCCTCGCCGTTGATCGCGCCGCCCGCCACCTTCGCGCCCAGCGGCTTTTCCACCGGCAGGCTCTCGCCCGTCAGCAGGCTTTCATCCGCCGTGGTGTGGCCGTCCGCAATCAGGCCATCCACCGGGAAGCGCTCGCCGGGCAGCACCTCTACCCGGTCGCCCACGCCAACCTGCTCAACCGGCACGTCGGCCACCTGACCATCCGCCGCCACCCGCCGCGCCGTTGCGGGGCGCAGGGCGGCCAGCGCCCGAATGGCCGCGCCCGCCTGCCGCTTGGCCCGGCCTTCCAGCCATTTGCCCAGCAGCACCAGCGCAATAACCACGGCCGAGGCCTCGAAGTAGAGGTGCGCGTTATGTCCTTCCACCAGCAGGTGATAGACGCTCAGCCCCCACGCCGCCGTGGTGCCGATGGCCACCAGCAGGTCCATGTTCCCGGTGCCCGCCCGGGCCGCCTTCCAGCCTGCCCGGTAGAACCGCGCGCCGAGCCAGAACTGCACGAGGCTGGCCAGCACCAGCTGCACCCAGCCGTTCAACATCCAGTGAATGCCGAAGGGTTGCAGCAGCATGGGCAGCACCATCGGCGCGGCCAGCACGAGGGCCAGCGCCGCATGCCAGCCTTCCCGCCGCACGGCCGCCTGCCTGACCGCATCGCGTGACGCCTCGGCCCGCACCGCGTCTTCCACCTGCGCCTGCACGCTTGCCCGGTAGCCCGCCTCATCGACCGCCGCCACCAGAGCAGAGGCCGCCACGCCCCGGCGCACCGTCACCTGCGCCGTCTCGGCGGCAAGGTTCACCGTCGCCTGCATCACGCCGGGCACGGCCTTCAGCGCCCGCTCCACCCGGCCCACGCAGGAGGCGCAGGTCATGCCCTCGATGCTCAGGTGAATGGAGTGAGTGCCCGCCCTGCCGGCCGCCCCTGCCGCCGGCAGCACGGCGCGGTAGCCCGCGCGCTCCACCGCCCTGGCCAGCGCGCCCGCCAGCGAGGCGCTCGAAACTCCGGCCGCTGCGGTCACCTTCGCCGACTCGGTGGCGAAGTTCACGGCGGCATCCTGCACGCCCGGCACCGCTTTCAGCGCCGTCTCGATGCTGCTGGCGCAGGACGCGCAGGTCATGCCCTCGATCTCGAACGTCAGCGTCTGCGCGGGCTCCGCCACTGGCGGTTCCGCCGGAGCGGCATCAGCCGGGCCAGCATCCACCAGCTCAGCATCCACCAAGCCTGCATCCGCCTTCGCGCTCTCGACCATATCCACCCGATAACCCAGGGCCGCCACCGCCGCCACCAGCGCTCCCGGTACCAGAGCCGAACCCTTCACGCTGGCCGCCTTGCCCGGCAGGTCGACCGTCACATCCATGACGCCCGGTACCGCCCGCAGCGCTGCTTCCACCTTGCGGGCGCAGCCACCGCAGGTCATCCCGTCGATGTGCAGATGAAGGGTTTCCGCCTCCGTCTCGGCAACGCTGACCGTGTAGCCAAGCTGGCGCACCGCCGCGGCCGCGGCCTCGGCATCGAACCCCGCGCCCGAAGCCCCGGAGCCCTTTACCATCGCCGCCTTGCCCGGCAGGTCGACCGAAGCGTCCATGACGCCCGGCACCGCCTTCAGCGCGGCCTCCACCTTGCGGGCGCAGCCGCCGCAGGTCATGCCGTCCACAGTCAGCCGCACCGCCCGCACCAGCGCGCCGCCGCTTCCTTGCGTTTCCGCCGTTTCGCCTGCTTCAAACCTGGCCATCGCCCGCTCCCTGCGCTGATACGCTGTGACTCTCATCTGGAAGACTGGCCTCACCATCCACCCTCACATCATGTCAGAGTCAAGCGCGGCGATGACCGTCGTAATTCCTTCACTTCAACGCACCACCCGACCGCGCCGCCACACTCCTTGTCCTCCACACCCGAAGTCCCCACGCCCTCGTCCACACGCCCCGGCACCCGTCCCGGCACTTGGTTCTCGGCGCTTGGGTCCGGCACTCAACACCCGACATCCCGCGACCGGCATCCAGCATCCGGCCTCCCGCACCCGGTGCCCAGCACTCAGCAGCCGACATCACCCAGCCGCTCCCAGCCCCAGCCTTCAGCCTTCAGCCTTCAGCCCTCAGCCAAAGGCATCCATCCTCCCCACCCCCTCCGCCCGCCAAAAAAGGCTGGCAAAGTGTCACGGCAGTCCGGAGAAATTTCTGATTTGATTTTGTTTTTGCAGAACGGACGCCCAGCCAGCCCAGCCAGCCAACCAACGCGCCGCCCCCACCGAGCCGCCAGCCTTCCCCATCAGGCCAATCCACCCGGCAAAGTGTCATGTCCGACACTTATGCGCCGGAATTAACGCCCCCGCCCCCTTCGCCGCCCCGGCCCCGGCCGCGCACGGCCCGCAAACGAACGGAGAGGAAGCGAGACGCGTCCCCCTTCACACACCACACATCAATGTCCCGAAAACCCGGCGCGCCGTAGCCACAGCTCTCCACCGTGCCTGAACCCTACCAGACTAGCGTCACGATAGTCAAGCGAAAAACCTATTTCCGATCGTTTTTACCCAGTCACTCCGCCGCCGCGCCCTTCCGGTGGCCGCGCTGCTGGGCGGCCCACAGCTCGGCGTAGGCCCCGCCGCTGGCCAGCAGCCCGGCGTGGGTGCCGGTCTCGATCACCCGCCCGTGCTCCAGCACCACGATCTGGTCGGCGTGCACCACGGTCGAGAGCCGGTGCGCGATGATGAGCGTGGTGGTCCCGCGCGAGACTTCCATCAGGTTGCGCAGGATTTCCCGTTCGGTCCGGGTGTCCAGCGCCGAGGTCGCCTCGTCGAAGATGAAGATGCGCGGCCGCCGCAGGATGGCGCGGGCGATGGCGATGCGCTGGCGCTCGCCGCCCGAGAGCTTCACGCCCCGCTCGCCGACGATGGTGCCGTAGCCGTCCGGCTGGCGCAGGATGAAGTCGTGGATGCGGGCCGCCTTCGCCGCCGCCTCGATCTCGCCCGGAGAGCAGCCCGGCCGCCCCAGCCCGATGTTGAAGGACAGCGTCTGGTTGAACAGCACCGTGTCCTGCGGCACCACCGCCACCAGCGAGCGCAGGGCCTCCAGCGGCAGGGTGGAGATGTCGACGCCATCCAGCAGGATGCGCCCTCCGTCCGGCTCCACCAGCCGGGCGAGCAGCCGCACGAGGGAGGACTTGCCCGCCCCGCTGCCGCCCACGATGCCCACGGTCCGCCCCGGCTCCACGCTGAAGCTCACGTCCGCCAGCGTCTGCCGGTCCGGGCCGTAGGCGAAGGAGACCTTCTCGAACGTCAGCGCCCCGCCGCCCTCCGGCGCGCGCAGGCGGGCGGGCGCGCCCTTGCGGAAGGACACCACGTCCTCGGTCGGCTCGGCCATCAGGCCCACCATCTTCTGGGTGAAGCTGACGCCGTAGATCATCTGCGAGAACGCCATGCCCAGCGTCTCCAGCGGCTTCACGATCTGGAGCATGTAGGCGTTGATGAGCACAAAATCGCCCACGGTCATCTGGCCGCCGCGAACCTGCGCCAGCGCCGCCACCAGCGCCGCGCCGAACGAAAGCACGAAGGTGGCCGCCACCATCGCGCCGTTCTCGGCCTTGCGGCGGTAGTACAGCCCCCACACGTCCTCGGCGCTGGCCAGCACGCCGTCGTAGCGTTGCTGGGTCAGGTTTTCCGCCGTGCAGAACTTCACGGTTTCGTAGTTGAGCATGGTGTCGGTCAGAATCGCGTAGGCCTCCACCTCCGCCGAGGACACCTTGTCGCCCGCATCGGCCAGCCGCGCCGCGCCGATGAGGAACACCACGATGTAAACCACCGAGGCGAGCGCCAGAATCAGCATGAACTGCGGCGGGTAGAGCGTGGCCAGCACCCACACCGAAAGGCCGATCTGGAACAGCACCGGCGCGATCGAGAGCACCAGCTGCTGGAGAATGAGCCGGTAGCCGACCAGCGCGTTGGAGAGGATCTGGCTGACGCCCCCGGTCTGCCGGTTCAGGTGGAAGCGCAGCGGCAGGCGCAGAATGTGATCCAGAATCCGCCCGCTCATGGAGCGGCGCAGCCGCTGGTCCGCCTTGCCGTTCAGGAGCGCCTGGATTTCCGCTACCACCGAGGCCATGGCCTGCGAGATCACGTACAGCACCACCAGCGCCAGCGGCCCCAGCCATGCGCCCAGCTCCGCCAGCATCGGCGGCGTGGTGCCGGATGCGCCGCCATCGCCCGTCAGGCTGTCCACCAGCAGCTTCAGCAGCACGGGCGAGACGCTGGCCGCCGCCGCCCCCAGCAGCACGAAGGCCGCCGCCAGCACGAACAGCAGCTTCACCCGCGCGTCCGCCACCTCCCAGGCGAAGGCGAGCGCCTGCTTCATCGTGCCGAGATTGTCCCTGAGCAAACGGCCCATGCCGCGCATGTCTTGCTCCCCAGCCCTCGCCGGGGCGAGCGCCTCGCCCCGTTTGTCGCTGCGCCCGGCGGCGCGACTCTGCGACTGGCACCCGACTCAGCCTGCCAGCGCCGCGCCAGTCTAGGCGGCGGCGGCCGACGTCTTCGTTTTATATTCCGGTTATTTTGGTGCTCGCCCCTGGCAGGCTGCTCTCAAGGAGGCGTTTGCAAATTTTTATGGCATATATTCTGCCCTAAAGCACATTTTGCCTAATATTTAATCACTGTTTTTTATTGCACGTTATTTGAGCATCGGCTATAAAAACTCTCGTAGCGTCTTTCGCACTGAAGGCGCCGCATCTCCCCTCCCGGTTGTCGGCACCCGCCGGAAACCGGACAAGACACACCTTAACCGCCGCTTCGCCTGTCACCTCCCCGACACTCGAAGCGGCGGATTTTTTTTGCCCATTCGCTCAACACCCCGGCAGGAGAGGCGAACAGAGCCCCGCCCCGGGAACGCGGCACCGCCTTGTTCGCTGGTATGTACGGCTGCCACGCCCGCCGCATTGGTGGCGCGTGGCTTTTGCCAATGGAAGAGTTGCCGCTGCATGGGTTGGTTCCCACACGAATCGAAAGCAATCGACATGACCGGCGCGCCTTCGTCCAACGGGGCGAACCCTGCATCGCCGGAGGCGGCGCTTTTACAGCCCAAAGCCCGACAGCAGTCCCATCGTATCCTGATCGTGGATGACGACCCCGATATCTGCGAGGAGATCTCCAGCCTGCTCTCGGATCTGGGCCACGAAGTCCGCACCCTGACCGACCCCCATCTTCTGGAATCGATGCCGGGCTTTCAGCCGGAGATCATGATTCTCGACCTCGGCATGCCGACGCGGGACGGCTTCCAGATCATCGACACCCTGCCGGCCCATTTTCCCAAAACCCAGCTCATCATCGCCAGCGGTCATGATGCCCGCATCCTGAATGCCGCCGCCCGCCGCGCCCAGAGCCGGGGCATTCACGTTCTCGGCACGCTGCGCAAGCCCTACACCCCCGGCACGCTTCTCCAGCTGCTTCACGTCTATGCACCGGACCGGCCGGCCGCGCCCCCTCCTCCTCGCCCCGGCGCATCGCCCCCGGCCGTCCTGCTCACCGACCTGCTGGACCCCGGCAATCTGGAGCCCTCCATCGCCGTCGCCTATCAGGAGAAGCGCGACCTCCTCACCGAGGAGGTTCGCGGCTACGAAGCCCTGCTGCGCAGCAGGGTGCCGGGCTACGCCAACCCGGAGCTGTTCTTCCAGCACAACATTCCGCTCGATCTCCAGATCGCCATCACCCGGGTGATCATCCACAACGTGCTCCTCACCGCCTGCTCCCTGCAGGGAGGCGAGGACCGCCGTCTCATCTCGGTCAACTGCACGCCGGACATCCTCGTCCATCCCGCCTTCATGCAGGGGGTGGAGCAGCTGCTCGCAGACCGGCCCGATGTCATCGAAACCCTCAGCATCGAGATCACCGAGCACAACACGCTGGAATCCGCTGATGACATCATCGCTGCGGCCGGTCGGCTGTCCGTGCGCGGCTTCCAGATCGCGCTGGACGACTTCGGTATCGGCATCAACAACTTCGACTCGCTGCTCAACCTGCACTGCGAGGAAGTGAAGATGGACAAGAAGATCTTCTGGCAGTTCTTCGCCGACCGCTCGTCCGACAGCATCGCCCGCGAAGTCATCAACTTCTGCCACGCCAGCGGCGTGCGGGTGACCATCGAGGGGATCGAGACGCAGGAACACCGGGCCTACGCCGCCGAGCTCGGCGCGGATTACGGCCAGGGCTTTCTCTGGGGCCGGCCCGCCATCCTGCCGCCGCCGGGCAGACCCACCGCCTGATCCTGAAACCGGAAGGACGCTCCCGCTCTAGACGGCGACCGGCGCGCGCAGCGGCGGATGCGGATCATAGCCCTCCACCGCGAAGTCCTCGAACGCATAGCCGTCGATACTGTCCGGCTTGCGCAGGATCTTCAGCCTCGGGAAGGCGCGCGGCGCGCGGGTCATCTGCTCGCGGGCCTGCTCCTCCGCGTTGCTGTAAAGGTGCACGTCCCCGCCGAACCACACGAGATTGCCCACGTCCAGATCGCACTGCTGGGCCAGCATGTGGGTCAGGAGCGCCGCCTCGAACAGGTTGAACGGCACGCCCAGGAAAATGTCCGCCGAGCGCTGGTGGAGCGCGCAGCTGAGGCGCGGCGCGCCGCCGTCGGCGCCGCTGCTCACGTGGAACTGGTAGGTCATGTGGCAGGGCGGCAGCGCCATGCCCGCCAACTCGCCCACGTTCCAGCCGGTGAACAGCAGCCGGCGGCTCGCCGGATTGGTGCGAATGTCCCGGATCAGCGTGGCGATCTGGTCATGCTCGCGCCCGTCCGGCCCCTGCCAGCGCCGCCATTGCTTGCCGTACACCGGGCCGAGGTCGCCCCACTGCGCCGCGAACGCCTCGTCTTCCACGATCCGCTTCTCGAAGTCGGCCTGGGAAATCTCCTCGCCCGTCTCCTTCCGGTACGTGGCCAGCGGCCAGTCGGTCCAGATCTTCACGCCCTGCGCCACCAGCGGGCGAATGTTGGTGCCCCCGGTCAGGAACCACAGCATCTCGCGCACGGCGGGCTTCCAGAACACCTGCTTGGTGGTCAGCAGCGGCACGCCCTTGGCAAGATCGAAGCGCAGCACCTCGCCGAACAGGCTGCGGGTGCCCACGCCCGTGCGGTCCATGCGCCGGTCCCCGTCTTCCAGCAGCCGCCGCAGAAGGTCGAGATACTGGTGCTCGGGGTGAATGGTCATGGTGCGCCTGCTCCGCCATGGGTCTTCTGGAGGTCGTTACATCGGGCTTAAAGGGGCCACCCCGAACGATCAAGCCATTCGCGACAGCACGGCAATGAACCCGCCAAACCTTAGCCATATACGACTACGCCCGCGTTGAGAGCAGCCGCGAATCAACCTTATAAAAATTTCAATAACCATAACCGTGCCAAAACGGAGGTCGCATGACCGCGCTCTGGGCCGCAGACAGCGCCGCTCCCTGGGTGGATGCCTTTGCCATCTATCTGGCTCTGCTGAAGCAGCTTGTCCCTGTCGCTGCGCTTGGCGTCCTCCTCTCCTGCCTCGATGATCTCGCCATCGACATGCTCCATGGCCTCTACCGGATGCGCGACCGGCTCTGGAGGCTGGCGCACGGCACCTCGCCTGTCCTGACGGCGGAAGACATGGCCGCAACGCCGGCGGACTGGATCGCCGTTTTCGTCCCCGCCCTGCGGGAGGCGGACGTGATCGGCTCCATGCTGGGCAACGCGGTCCGCGCGCTGCACTACCCCCGCTATCGCATTCTCGTCGGCACCTGCCCGGATGATCCCGAGACGCAGGCGGCCGTGCGCGCCGTGGCGGCGGCGGACCGGCGGGTGCTGTGCATCGTCGCAGACCGCCCGAGCAGCGCCAGCAGCAAGGCCGCCAGCCTCAACATGCTGTATCGGGCCATGCTCGATCTGGAGGCGCGCGGCCATCCGCCCTTCAAGGCCGTGGTGCTGCACGATGCCGGAGACGTGCTCCACCCGCTCGAACTCCACGTGTTCAACTGGCACATCCCGCACAAGGCGCTGGTGCAGCTTCCGGTCCTGCCGCTGCGGCACGAGACGCAGCGCTGGTGGCAGGGCTGGTCGGCGCACACCTGTCTGGAGGAGTTCGCCGTTGCCCACGCACGGGACATGATGGTGCGCAACTGGCTGGAGGCCAGCCTGCCGAGCACGGGCATCGGCTGCGGCTTCTCCCGTCCCGCGCTGGCCGCCCTCGCCCGGCAGAACGACGGCCTGCCCTTCCGCACCACCTCGAGATCACTGGCGTACGACCTCGGCATGAGCCTCGGTCTTCGGCGCTTCCCGGCGCTCATGGCCCGCGTGCCTGCCTCCCGGTACGATCCCGAGTGCGTCGCCACCCGCTGCCTGTTGCCCGGCCGGTTCACGGCCCTGGTTCGCCAGCGCAGCCGCTGGCTGCGCGGCACCGCGCTTGACGGCTGGCGGCGCTTCGGCTGGCCCGATCGCCCCGCTGACCGCTACATGCTGCTGCGGGACCGCAAGGCCCTGCCCTGCGCGTTTCTCAACCTGGTCGCCCTCGCGCTTGCCATGCAACTCGTCCTGCTGGCCGCCTGCGCCCGGCTGCCGTCGTGGCCGGACCTGCCGCCCCTCGTCGAGCCCGGCGGCGTCACGGCCCACCTGCTTGCCCTCACCTGTGCCCTGCTGGTGTGGCGTACCGTGCGGCGGGCCTGCATCACCGCCCGCTGCTTCGGCCTGCGGGAAGGGCTGGCCTGCGTGCCCCGCAGCATCGCCGCCATCTTCCTTCATGCCGCCGCCGCATCCCTGGCGCTGGTGGATGACCTGCGGGAGAAGGCAACCCGGCGGCCCGCCCTGCGGCGCAAGACCGTCCCCACCTGTCCCGTCCCGAAGTGAGGCGCGCCCATGCTGTTCCGCACTCCCGGTCGCACGTCTCTGGTCGGGCTCGCCCTCGCAGTCCTGCTCGCCCTCCACTTGCGCCCCGCCTTTGAAGCGGATGCCGCGGCCTTTCGTGCCGCCCTGTCCCCGCCGGTACCGGATACCTTGAAGGCCAGGACCATCTCCCCAGTCGCCTCCGAATCGGCCGACCCGTTTGAATCCCTCACGCCCGAACCCGCCTACGCCCGCCTCGGCGCGGCCGTTCTGTCGCTGGTCTATCGCGTCGAGCCTGACGAGGAGCCGTTGCTGCCGGAAGCAGCTCCGCCCGGCGCGGTGGAGGAAGCCGCCCACCGGCCCGGGTCTCGCCCGCACGGGGCCGATGCCGAGGCCGCCCTCAACAACGCCGCCTTCACCGCCGATGCCGGATCCTGAGCGGCGGCCATCCGCAGGTCCGCCCGTCGTTCAGCCTGCCTTCATCTGCATCTTGTAACCGTAACGGCATGTTACGGCGCCTCAGCCGAAACGGGAAAAGGCTTAAAGCGTGATGAAGTCCTCTTCTATGACCCGGATGTTCGGCCTTGGCGCCATAGCGGTCATGCTCGCCACCACGTTGCCCGTGCTGGCGGAACCCGGCCGGGGCGGCCCGCCGGCCCACGCCCAGCAGGGCAAGGCAGACGGCAAGCAGGGCGGTAACGCTCACGGAAACGGCAAGCAGGGCAACGGCAAGCAGCAGGCGGGAAAGCCCGCCGAGCGCGGCCCCGATCGCACCGCCCACGAGCGTGACAACCGGGGTCATGACGGCCGAAATCACGACAGCCGGAATCACGATCGCCACGCCACGGCTGATCGCAGCTACTGGGACAGCCACCCGGTCGCCTGGGATCGCTCTCACCGGGACGTGATCGTCCGGTATTATGACAGCCACCGCGTGAGCTGCCCTCCGGGCCTGATCGAAACCCGCACCGGCTGCCTGCCACGCGGTCAGGCCAAGAAGCGTTACACGATCGGCCAGCCGCTGCCGCGCACGGTTATCATCGAAACCCTGCCTTATGACCTGTACCGCCAGTTGCCGCCGCCACCGCACGGCTACATCTACCGCCGGGTTGATGGGGACGTGCTGTTGATCGCAGAGGCAACCAAGAAGGTGATCGACGCCATCGTCCTGTTCTCGGCCCTCTGAACGGGTGCCGGGCAGGACTGAGCGTCCTGTCAAAACCCGCTCGACTCCCTCCTGTTGCGTTCGCTTCTCTGGCGACCTGCCACACGCCAGAGCAAAGCGCCGGTCAGAACCCTCTGACCGGCGCTTTCCATTTCAGCCCGGCATTTCCGCCCGCCAGTTCAGCCGGACGAGCCCGCGTCAGCCAAGGCTCTTGGACACCATCTCGTACACATCCTTGGAAAGGCCGGAGACGCCTAGAATCCGCTCCAGCTGCTCGCGCATCAGGGCGGCTCTGCTCTGGTCGAACCGCTGCCAGCGCCCCAGCGGGGCCACCAGCCGCGCGGCGGTCTGCGGGTTCAGCTTGTCCACCGCCAGCACCTGATCGGCCAGAAAGCGGTAGCCGCCGCCGTTGGCCGCATGGAAGCGCACCTGATTCATGCTGAACGCGCCCACCAGCGAGCGCAGGCGGTTCGGATTGGTCAGCTTGAAGGCCGGGTGCCGCGCCAGCTGCGCCACCCGCTCCAGCGCGTCGGGATGGATCGAGAGCGCCTGCAAGGTGAACCACTTGTCGATCACCAGCGCGTCATGCGCCCAGTCGTCATAGAACCGCTGCAGGGCCTCTTCCCGCTCAGGCGCTTCCGAGTTCACCAGCGAGCCCAGCGCCACGATGCGGTCCGTCATGTTGTCCGCGCCCCGGAACTGGGCCACGCATGCCGCTACCGCCTCGGCTGCCGTCCCTTCCGGCTGCTCCTCGTCCTCCACCATCAGGTATTGCAGGGCGATGTTCTTCAGCCGCCGCCGCGCCTTGGCCTCCGGCGTGAAGGCATAGGTCGCGTCGGTCATCTGGCGGTACACGTCCCACCACAGCGGGCGCAGCAAGCTCACCAGCGTCTTGCGGAAGTGCTGGCGCACGGCATGAATGCCGTCCACGTCCACGATCGCCATCTGGTCGCCCACATAGGCCTCGGTCGGCAGGTTCACCGCCTCGGCGGCCAGTGCCGGGTCCAGTTCGCCGCTGAGCGCCTCGCGCAGAACGGCCTCCACCGTCTCCACCAGCACGGGGGCGACCGTCACCGGCTTGCCCGCCGCATGGGCGTTCACCTGCTCCAGCATCAGATCGAGGCCCAGCCGCTGCATCGCCTCGTAGCGGGCGAACGGGTCGTCGTCATGCCGGGCCAGGAACGCCAGGTCCGAGCGGTCCATCGGGGCCTTCAGCACCACCGGGGCCGAGAAGCCGCGCAGCAGAGACGGCACCGGCCGCTCCGCCACGTTCTCGAACACAACGGTTTCCTCGATCTGGCGCAGTTCCACCAGCCGGTCGCCGGTCAGGTTCCGGCCGGACTGCGCGCCGAACAGCGCCACCCGCAGCGGAATGTGCATGGGCTTCTTGTGCATCTGCCCCGGCGTGTCGGGCGCGGTCTGCTTCACCCGCAGCGTTGCCGTCCGGCTCGCCTCGTCATAGTCCAGCCGCGCATCCAGCCGCGGCGTGCCCGCCTGTGAATACCACAGCTTGAACTGGCTCAGGTCCACTCCGCCCGCGTCCTCCATGGCCGCCACGAAATCGTCGCAGGTCACCGCCTGCCCGTCGTGCCGGCTGAAGTAGAGGTCGCACCCGGCGCGGAACTTCTCCTCGCCCAGCAGCGTCGCCATCATGCGGATCAGCTCCGCGCCCTTGTTGTAGACCGTCGCGGTGTAGAAGTTCGAAATCTCGATGTAGCTGTCCGGCCGCACCGGATGGGCCAGCGGCCCCGAATCCTCCGGGAACTGCCCGGCGCGCAGGGTCCGCACGTCCTCGATGCGCTTCAGCGCCCGCGAGCCGTGGTCGGCGGAGAACTCCTGGTCCCGGTAAACCGTCAGGCCTTCCTTCAGGCTCAGCTGGAACCAGTCCCGGCAGGTGACGCGGTTGCCGGTCCAGTTGTGGAAATACTCGTGGGCGATCACGCTCTCCACCGCGTCGAAGTCCATGTCCGTCGCGGTTTCCTGCCGCGCCAGCACATACTTCGAGTTGAAGATGTTCAGGCCCTTGTTCTCCATCGCGCCGAAGTTGAAGTCGCCCACCGCCACGATGTTGAACACGTCGAGGTCATACTCGCGGCCATACTGCTCCTCGTCCCAGCGCATGGACTTCTTCAGCGCTTCCATGGCGTGGGCGCAGCGGTCGAGGTCCGACTCCTTCACCCAGATGTGGAGCTGCACGTCCCTGCCGGAAGCCGTCGTGAAGCTGTCGGAGAATGGCTTCAGGTCGCCCGCGACCAGCGCGAACAGGTACGCGGACTTGGGGAACGGGTCATCCCACGCCGCCCAGTGGCGACCGTCGGCCAGATCGCCGCTGCCCGACGGGTTGCCGTTGGAGAGCAGCACCGGGAACCGCGCCTTGTCGGCGCGCATCACCGTGCGGTAGCGGCTCATCACGTCCGGCCGGTCGAGGAAGTAGGTGATGCGCCGGAAGCCTTCCGCCTCGCACTGGGTGCAGAACATGCCGCCAGACATGTACAGGCCCATCAGCTGCGTGTTGGACGCCGGGCTCACCTGCGTGACGATCTCGATCTCGGCCCGGCTGCCCTTCAGCGGGATCGCCAGCTGCTCACGGCTCACGCGATACCCCTGCGGCTCCAGCACCTTGCCGTCCACCGCCACCGAGACCAGCTTCATGTCCCGCCCGTCCAGCACCAGCGGCTGCTTGTGGCTGCCGTTGCGCACCGCCGTGAACCGGCTGGTCACGCGCGTCTGCGTGTCGTCCAGGTCGAACTCCAGATGGATCTCGGGGATCAAGAAGCGGGGCGGCTGATAATCCTTGAGCAGAATCGCCTGGGGCGTGGACTGGGTATCAAGCATGGTAGAAACCGCCTTCACTGGTAGCCGCTCCGGGAGCGGGCAAGGGATCTTTATAAGCTTTCCTAGTCTCGATATTGGTGCTCCGGCCAGAACGGCAAGCTCGTGTTTGGCGAGGCCCCGGAATACCCGTCACCCCACCCGTTTCCGTTTCCCCTCCGGCACGGGCCGATCCGCAAGAAACCGATCCGCTCCAATCTCTTGGCGGCGATTGTGCGGGCCGCGGGAATATATGCAACGACCAAATCTCTGAGGGCCGTTTTCGCCTCCGGCAGACCTTCCCGGATCGGCGTGCCGAGGCCCCTTTGCCCAAACCGGTCAGGTCGGGTTATGGAGTTGACCATGGACACCCAGCGCTGCCTCATCTTCGGCCTTGGCTACACCGCCAGCCGCCTTGCCGCCCGCCTCGCCGCCGAAGGCTGGCAGGTCACCGGCACCCGCCGCACGCCCGAGCCCGTGCCCGGCCTCACGGAGGCTATCGAGGTTCTGGCGTTCGATGACCCTGCGGTTGCAGACCGGCTGGCCGCAGCTGACGCCATTCTCTCCTCCGTCCCGCCGGACGACGATCCCGCCCAGCCGGACCCGGTGCTGCGCGCGTACGGCCCGGCGCTGGCCGCGGCGCAGGCCCGCTGGATCGGCTACCTGTCCTCCACCGGCGTTTATGGAGACGCGGCGGGCGGCTGGGTGGATGAAACGACGCCGCTCGGCGAGGGTCGCCGCTCCGCCCGGCGGGAAGCAGACCTTGGCTGGCAGGCGCTGGCCCGGAAAGCGGCCGCCCCGGTGCATATCTTCCGCCTGCCCGGCATCTACGGCCCCGGCCGCTCGGCGCTTGATCGGGTGCGCGAAGGCAAGGCCCACCGCATAGACCTGCCGGACCATGTGTTCTGCCGCATTCATGTGGATGACATCGTCGGCGCGGTGCTCGCCTCGCTCGCCCGGCCAGACGCGTCGCAGGAGGCCGCCGTTTACAACGTGGCGGATGATGAGCCCGCCTCCGGCAGCGCAGTGACGGAATACGCCTGCGATCTTCTGGGCATGCCCTACCCGCCGCTGCAAACGCTGGAGGAAGCGGGCCTGTCGCCCATGGCGCGCAGCTTTTACAGCCAGAGCCGGCGGGTGAGGAACGAGCGGCTCAAGGACCGCCTCGGCTACACCCTGCTCTACCCCACCTACCGCGAGGGACTGCGCGCCTGCCTCGCCGCAGAGACGTAAAAAGGAAAAGGCCGGAGACGCACCCGCGCCCCCGGCCTTGCTGCTTGCATCAGGCGTGCTGGCTCAGGCCGCGCGCACCTGCCTGAGGAACGCGTCCACGCCCTGCCGCAGCGCCTCGGTTTCCTGTGACAGGCTGAGCGAGGCCGAGCGCACGTCCTGCGCCGCGCGGGCGGTTGAGCCCGCAGCGTCGGTCACGCCGCGAATGTTCTGTGCCACCTGCTCGGTGCCGCCCGCCGCGTGCTGCACGTTGCGGGCGATTTCCTGCATGGTTGCGTTCTGCTCTTCCATGGCCGTTGCAATGACGGCCGAAATCTCGGTCATCCTGCTGATGGTCGCGCCCATGCGATCGAGGGCGACAGCCGAGCTGTTCGCCTCCGTCTGCATGGCTTCCACCTTGCCGGTGATTTCCTTCGTCGCCTGCGCCACCTGATCGGCCAGCTGCTTGACCTCGCTGGCCACCACCGCGAAGCCGCGTCCGCTCTCGCCGGCACGCGCCGCCTCGATGGTCGCGTTCAGCGCCAGCAGGTTGGTCTGCTCGGCGATGCTGCCGATGATGCCGACGATCTGCGCCACCTGCGTGGATACCGAGACGAGGCTCCGCATCTTCTGCGTGGTCTCGTCCGCCTCGACCGACACCTGATCGACCACATCCTTGGCATTCATGATCTGACGGGAAATCTCCTCGATGGAGGCCGTCATTTCCTCGGTTGCCGCCGCCACCATCTGCACGTTGGCCGAAGCCTGTGCGGAAGCCGTGTCCACGGCCTGCGTCCGCAGGTTGGTATCCTCCACCGCGTGGTTCATCAGGTCGGCCGTGCTCAGCAGATGACGGCCCGACTCGGCAACGGTGGCGAGCGAGCGCGCGGTCTGCTGCTCGAAGGCTTCAACCAGGGCGCTCAGCTGCCGGGCGCGCGCTTCCTGATGGCGCGCCTCCTCCAGCTGGCGCTGCTGCTCGGCCAGATTCTGCGCCTGCAATGCCGCCTGCTCTTCCATGAGGCGCTTCTGCTCCGCCATGGAGGCCGCCTGCTGTTCCTGCAGGGCATTGCGCTCGATAGTGGCGGTGCGGAAGGTGGCAACGGTGCGCGCCATCGCGCCGATCTCGTCGGACCGCTCGGTCATCGCCACCTCGATGGAGGTATCGCCCCTGGCCAGCCGCTCCATCGCGGTTTCCAGTTCATGCAGCGGGCGCACGACGCCACGGTTGGTGATCCGCAGCGCCAGAAACACGGCAATGCCAAGGCCGATAAGCCCGCCAAGAACAATGATCAGTTCAGACCGTTCACGGATGCGATCCTCTTCCGCCTCCAGGCGCTTAAATTCTTCGTGCTTGAACGCATCGAACTCGTCAGTCGCCTCCGATGCCGCCCGCTCCGCCGGGCGCACCTGCGTGCGCACCCGGTCAAACAGCTGGTTGGCGTCCAGTTCGCCCGTCAGTCTTTGAATGGCGGAAAGTTCGGAAACGACCGTCAGTTGCAGATCTGCATAATTAGCGCCAAGGCGCTCCCGGTCCGCGTCGCTCAGCATGGCCAGCAGCCGATCCACTTCCGTCCGCATGGCAGGCAGGCGCTCCGTGAGCTTGTCAGTGATGATGCGGCGCTCCGCCTCATCCGGCTCGAAGATCAGGTTGTGCGTGTCGCGCTGCAAGGAGCGGCTGAGCGAGCGTATTTCCGAGATGGTGTAAAGCTGAGCCTGAACGGCTTCCCGCTCCGCGACCACCCGGTTGATGGCGGAGAGAACCCACAGGCTGCTCGCCAGCAGCCCGATGCAAACCACCGCCAGAATGGCAATGGGACCAAACAACTTCTTGGAAATCGACATGCACGCAACCTCACTCAGGGGTAAGGTTCGGATTACTGCCGATCAGTTAACCATTAATTGATGAGCTTTATCGGCTGGCCGCAAATTCGCCGGAACAGACGAATTCGCGCCCCTTGCCCGCACCTCTTGCCGACGTCTTGCTACTTCTTGCCCCGGCTGGCCACGGCCACCACCGTGCCCGCAATCGCCAGCGCCGCGCCCGCGATTTCCGGAATGCCCCACTTGTATCCCTCGAACAGGGTCGAGAGCGCCAGCGCCACCACGGGAATGAGCACGCTGCTGTACGCCGCCTTCGACACGCCCCAGGCGCGGATGGTCTGGTAATAGAGGTGGAAGGCGATGACCGAGCCCGGAATCGCCAGATACACAAGCCCGCCCAGATAGCTCGCCTCATGGCTCAACACCGGCGGGCCGACCATGAAGATGGCGTAGATCGCCGTCGCCGCCGCCCCGTAGGCCATGGCCCAGGCGTTCATGGTGTAGATCGAGATCTTGCGCAGAGTCTGGGAAGCCGGGAACAGGTTGCCGGTGGATGCCGCCAGCAGGCCGGCGAAGCACAGCGCCAGCCCCTTCACGCCCTGATTGTGCCAGTCGAAATCGGTGATCTGCGAGGAGAACAGCAGGCCGATGCCCGCAACGCCCATGGCCGCGCCGATGAGCAGCGAGCGCGTGAACTTCTGCTTGTACACGATGCGCGCGAGAATGGGGTTCGTCACCACCATCATGGCAAAGGCCACCGCCACCAGTCCCGAGGCGATGTACTTCTCCGCCTCATAGACGAACAGGTAGTTGATGGAGAACTGGAACAGGCCCAGCGCCACCAGGAACACGTGCTGGCCGGGCGTCACCTTCAGTTGCTCGCGCTTGGCGATGCAGATGATCCACAGCACGCTTGCTGCAATGATGTAACGGTAGGTCACCGACCAGGCGGCCGGAACGTCCACGATCTGCGTGGTAATGGCGAGCCAGGTGCTGCCCCAGATCAGAACAATCGTCGAAAACGCAAGCCACGCAGGCATGCCACTCCCCCTCAAACCACCGCCACCGGCCGCAAACACGGCCGGGGCCAGCAAAATTCGGCCGTCAGGTCCGACTGTCGGGGCCCGGCCCGGTTGCCCGGGCCGGATATTACACCGGCAGGTTCTGAAGCGCGGCGGCCAGCGCCTC